>JACDAZ010000071.1 GCA_013695175.1 Flavisolibacter sp.
AGCTTTAGCCATTCAGCTTTAAAACATTTATTATGATCTGAAAGAAATTGTTTCATGCCACTTGTTTTTGGAGTTGAACAATCTGCATAAACCATTCTTCCAATCCACCACGGAGTTGAATGCCGGATACGGGAATTTGCATATTTACCAGGGATTGATTAATAGCAGCCACTTCATTTTGTGAAGTTGCAGGAATACTTATCTCATCCTGCGTTACCTGTTGCGCAGTTTCAAATTTTTGCTGTATCATATTAATCCAATTTGATGCTTCCGGAATTTTAAACAAAACCTCACTTGATGAATAAGCTTCATTTTTCATTTGCTGTAAGGTGCCGTTATATCGTAGCTCTCCATTGCTAATGATGCCGATATGTGTAACTGTTTTTTCAACTTCACTTAAAAGGTGACTGGAGATAAAAATTGTTTTTCCTTCTTCCCTGTTAAGCCAGGTAAGCAATTCCCTTATTTCAATAATACCTGCAGGATCAAGACCATTTGCAGGCTCATCGAGTATCAACAATTGCGGCTCTGATAAGATAGACATGGCAATACCAAGCCGTTGTTTCATTCCAAGTGAATATTCTTTTACTTTTCTGTTTGCTGCATCTGTTAGTCCAACAGTTTTTAGAGCTCTTTCACTAACCTCTTTTTTTAAATCTCTTAATAAACAAATGATCTTTAAATTTTCTCTACCGGTAAGGTGTAAGTATAGTGAAGGAGTTTCTATTAGTGCACCTATTGATTGAAATATGCCGGGAATGTTCTTTTGTAATGATTTGCCATTGATAAAAATATTATCCTTTTCAGACAGTAACATGCCTGTTAGCAGCCTGATGGTGGTGGTTTTTCCTGCTCCGTTAGGTCCAAGAAAACCATAAATGCTCCCCTTGGGTACCTGCAATGAAAGATCGTTTACTACTTTTTTATTATACCCGTAAGAGTAGGAAAGATTTTTTGTTTCTAATGTAAGCATAAGCAGCTATATAAAAATAAACTTACAAAACTTGAATGAAAGAGACCTTAAAAACAAAAAAGCCGCTCATGAGCGGCTTAAATTATGAATACTAAAATATTATTCTGCTTCAGCTACAACCTCTTTTACCTCGGGAATCATGCGTTTCATCATACCTTCAATCCCGGCTTTTAATGTAATCATTGATGATGGGCATCCCGAGCAACTTCCCTGCAACATCAGGTTGACCACTCCATCATTGTAACTTTTAAATTGAATTGCACCCCCATCCATTTCAACAGCTGGCTTTACATAGTTTTCTAAAAGTTCTTTTACTCTTTTTACAACATCATCGTCATCGGCACTTACTTCATTGCTACTTTCCTGCTTCATGGTAGCAACTTCCTCTTCATTTACAACAACCTTATTCTCCTGCAGGTATTCTCTTAAAAAATCACGAATAGCAGGAATAACATCATCCCAGCTTGTTTCAGATGTTTTAGTAAGTGTTACAAAGTTTGAGGCAATAAAAACAGATTTTATAAATGGAAAACCAAATAACTCGGAAGCAAGTGGTGATGGTTTTGCACTTCCCACATCCTGGAAATCAATGCTTTTACCGGGATATAAAAGTTTGTTTGCTACAAACTTCATTGTCTCCGGGTTGGGTGTCATTTCAGTATATATACTAATAATGGGGTTGCCTGTTTTAATCATTTCTAATGTTTGAAGAAGCAAATTTACCCAATCTTCCTGTTAAAAGATTGCTATGTATTAACACTCTATAATTACTTTATAATTTGCCTCAGAAGGTATATTTTAAAGAAAATGTAGTGTAAAAAGCATTTTCACCGGTTTCCGACAGATCAGGTCTGCCTTCTACCTTTATCAGGTTTTTTGGCATTATGTAAGAAGGTGTCGTTACAAACTGCCATTTTTCTTTTGTAATTATAAGTGGAACTGCAAATTCAAAAGCCAGAATATTAAAACGCTGTTCATTTTCAGTTACCTCGTTAGTTGACGGCAGAAGAAATAAATTTCTTTTCTTTTCCTGGTAGGTTCTTGTAAAATTTTGTGTTCCCGCATACGCATAAAACCCGGGGTCTATAATTATACTTAAATTATTTTTTCCCGGTATTTGAATTAAATGATCCAATCCAAAAGTGGCTCCTAAATCCGTTTTATCGCTGAACTTCAAATCAGCGCCAACGGTTACATTAAGGATCTTATTTAATGCAGTTAAACTTAACCCCGTTTGTGCTTTTAGTGCCGACTGAACAAGTTTTGTTTCTTCAGTGTACAACGGTTTCATAAAAAAAGCATGTGTAATTAACTTATCTGACACATGTTGAAATCCCAGCGTAGCAATGGTTCCAGCATAATCAAAAGATTGTAAATTGTTATTTACAAAGATGGGAGCTGCATTGACATAAAAACTGTTGTTAACCCACAGTTCTGCCATTGGAAAAAAGCCACTGCTTTGTAAGCTGTCTGTTCTTCCAAAATAATTTAAGTTGGTGTTATAGTTAGCGCTCAACTTAAAATCTGCTGTTGTAGTTTCTTTGGCTGTTTCCTGTGCTTGTGTAACTAAAGCAGAGAACGATAAAATAGCAATTATAATTTTTTTAAATTTCATAGTGCTTAATTAAAAAAGCATCCCACGCATATTAACGGGGATGCTCTTTGGTAGTTAATTGTTTATCCCTTTTTACCTTTTGCTTTTGCTTCTTTTTTTGCTTTTGCTTCTTGTGCAGTTGTCAAACCCTTTGCATTGGCATCAGTTTTTGAATCAACTGAAGTCTCAGACTTAGCACCAAAGATTGCTGAATTTGAATTCGCATGTTCTTTAGCGTTATCTGAAGCGTGTTCTGCAGCCTGTGACTTAGATCTTGCTTCTGATTTTGCTTTTTCTTTCTTTTCTTTTGCTGTAGTTGAAGCGTCATTTACAGTACTCTTTGTTTTGTCTTTTGCTTTTTTGCCATCAACCTGCACATCAGCATTTGTTTGCGCAGATGCATCGGCACCAAATACAGCTGAATTTTCATTAGCATGTAATTTTGCTGTTTCAGATGCATTTACTGAAGCCTGTGCGTTGGCTTTGCTATTCACATCTGTGGCTTTGTCAGCTTTATTTTTTGCAGCAGTACTTGTTTCCACTCCTTTATTTGTTGCTTTTTTTGTAGCAGCAACAGTGGTTCCTTTTGCACTTACCGCAGTACCGGAAACTTTACCAGTTGCTCTGGAAGCTGCATTTGTTGAGGCCTGGGTAGCAGCGGATGCTCTTACGGATTTAGATGCGCCTACGCC
>JACDAZ010000179.1 GCA_013695175.1 Flavisolibacter sp.
GAAATATAGTCATGAGCATTAGCAATTTTGGCAGCTTCTTCAATTTCCTCCTGCGATGCATGTTGCTTGGCTAACCGAATATTATTTGCAATTGAATCATTAAAAACTATTGGTTCCTGGGTAACAATACTTACCTGATCACGAATACTTTTTAACGAGTATTCTTTAATGTTCACTCCGTCAATCAATAATTCTCCACCACTTACATCATGAAACCTGGGTATCAAATCTGCTAAGGTAGATTTACCGGCGCCTGAAGAACCTACAAGAGCAATTGTTTTTCCTTTTTTAATTTTAAGGTTAATGTTCTTTAAAATTTCCACTCCATTGTATGCAAAATGAACTTCTTTTAATTCAATAGAATTTACAAATGATTCTAATTTTTTCCCTGACGGGTTATCATCAATTGTGTTTGCAGTCATCAATACCTCCTCAATCCTGGATATGGCTGCTGTTCCTTTTTGCATATTGCTAAACGATGTAGATAATGTTTTTGCAGGGTTGATAATATTGTAAAACAGCGCCAGGTAACCAATAAAGGAAGATGCCTCTAAAGCTATATCACCACTTAAAACCAGGCGACCTCCAAAATATAAAATTCCACAAAAAACAAGTACACCTAAAAATTCTGAAGTAGGTGAAGCGAGGTCGCGCCTGTAACCAATTTTATTTTTTGCATGCAGCAATTGATCATTTATTGTAAAAAACCTGTTACGTAACAGGCTCTCCATGTTAAATGCTTTTATAACGCGTAATCCTCCTATGGTTTCATCTAGTACAGATACTGCTTCAGAATGTTTTTCGGCAACTTCGGCAGATTGTGTTTTTAATGCTCTTGTTATTCTGCCAATAATAAAGCCTACTACCGGAATAGAAATAAGTAAAAACATGGTAAGCTGCGGACTGAGCAAAAAGAGAAATGCAAAATTCAGAATTATAGTTAATGGATCTCTGATCCAGCCTTCGAGGGCACCCACTACAGAAGTTTCTACTTCTGAAATGTCGTTTGTTATCCTGCTTATAAGATCACCCTTTTTCTTTTCTGTAAAATATCCAATAGGAAGATGTAAAATTTTATCATACAAATCGGATCTTAAACGGTTTACAACTTTATTTTTTAACGGATTTAGAATATAAAAGGAAAGAACCAGAAAAATATTTTTTAAAAGAATTGAAGTAACAATAAGAATACAAATTATACCCAATGCTGCTATTTTACCGTGAAGAATTACCAGTTCTGTCAAAAGATCCCTGATAAATTGCATGACCGGGTTGGAGGAAGATTTCATAAAAGCAGCCGTAGCTCCATCTTCGCCTTTAAAAATTAGTTCCAGGAATGGCATGAGCATACCTATGGAAACTATAGAGAAAATGATAGAGAAAATGATGAAAATGAAATAAAGAAGAACATCTCCTTTATACTCTCTTATATACCTGAAAATTCTTGAATATCTCTTCATGTGGTGGCGCCTTCAGCTTAAAAGGCTCAAAGTAACTAATTTTACAAGCATCAAAAGAAATGGATATGCAGGAAAGTAAACGTCAAAAACAAGTGGCAGCTCTGATACAGGAAGAAATGACGAACATTTTTCAACGTTTAGGTTTTAACGCGATAGATGGTGGATTGGTTTCTGTTTCAAGTGTAAAGATCACTCCAGACCTGTTAGAAACACGAATATACCTTAGTCTTTTCCAGGTACAGGATCCAAAACAAACTTTAAAGAAAATAGAAGACCGCAGTTGGGAATTTAAAAAGGAACTTGCTCTTCGTATAAAAAATCAATTGCGCCGCATACCGGAAATTAAATTTTTTATAGATGATACACTGGATCATGTATTTAAAATGGAAGAACTTTTTAAACAAATACGTGAACAGGATACAGAAAATAAAAATGATGAGAAATAATATTTCTATGTACTTTATAGGGGATAAACATAAAAAAATACCATTTTGAATTTTCTGTTTGCCTGGCGGTATTTCAAAGCAAAAAAAAGCACTAATGCTATTAATATTATTTCGTGGATAAGCATACTTGCTATTATAGTTGGTACTGCATCTTTGATCCTTGTATTAAGCGTATTTAATGGATTTGAAGATTTGGTTAAGTCGCTGTATTCTTCTTTCTATCCAGATGTTCGTATTGCACCTGCTTCATCAAAACATCTTACTTTAACGCAACAGCAACTGGATGATATAAGGTCTGTAAAAGGCGTCAACAATGTTTCATTAACTGTTGAAGAAAAAGCCATGCTTGTGAATGGAGAATATCAAACCAATGCTTATCTGAAAGGAGTTGATGAAAATTATTCTGAAGTGTCCGGACTGGCACATCACGTTTATAAAGGAATATTTGAAATAGGTGATGAAGAAAATCCAAAGTTAGTTTTAGGCGCCGGAATTGAAAATGCAATAGCTGTTCAAAGCGACCGCAACCTGGAACCAATAACCATTTACACCGGTAGAAGAGGAGAAGTAGACTTGCAAAATCCATTGAAC
>JACDAZ010000191.1 GCA_013695175.1 Flavisolibacter sp.
GCAGCGTTTTGCCAAGAATACTTTTATGGCAGGATTAATTTTAATCTTTTTTATAACCTATTTTATTTTTAGAAATTATAAACAAAAAGTAAAAATAAATAAGGTTCTTGATCATCAAAAAGATCAAATTGAAAGTTTGTTATTAAATATTTTACCTCATGAAGTAGCAAAAGAATTGCAAACTAAAGGTGAGGCTACTCCCCAAAATTATGATTCAGTCTCAGTATTGTTTACTGATTTTAGAAACTTCACTCTTTATGCAGACAAACTTCCGCCAGAGCAGCTTGTACGTGAATTAAACGAATGCTTTATAGGTTTTGACGACATCATAGAAAGAAATGGATTGGAAAAAATTAAAACTGTAGGAGATGCATATATGTGTGCCGGTGGTATTCCTGTTGCAAACAATCAACATCCATTTAAAATTGTAAAAGCAGGTCTGGAAATAAAAGAATATATAGACAACCTGAATGTTTCCAGGAATGTCCAGGGATTAGAACCCTGGGATATACGTATTGGAATACATATTGGTCCAGTGGTTGCAGGTGTAGTTGGTAAAAAGAAATTTGCATACGATATCTGGGGAAGTACCGTAAATATAGCCAGCCGTATGGAAAGTAGTGGTGTACCGGGACAGGTAAATGTTTCAGCTGCCATTTATGAAATTATAAAAGAGAAATATAATTGCATTTACAGAGGTAAGATATATGCAAAGAATGTTGGTGAAGTGGATATGTACCTGATAGATGCTGAAAAAGGTGAGGAAAGAACTATTTTAAGAGAAGATAATTTTAATGAAAAAGTAACTGTAAAACAGATGCTTTAATATCTACAGAATCAACTTTATTATAATAATTAATTACAACCTAGCAATTCACATAGTTTCACTTCAAGATCTTCTGCACGAAGATTTTTAGCTACAATTTTTCCATCTGGATCAATAAGGAAATTTTGAGGAATAGACTGAACACGATATTTAACAGCTACTTCATTACTCCAAAATTGAAGATCACTTACGTTGGTCCATGTGAGGTCATCTTTTTTAATAGCATTGATCCAGGGATCTTTTTCTTTATCTAATGAAACTCCCAGAATAGTAAAATTTTTATCCTTGAACTTGTTGTATGCTTTAACAACATTTGGATTCTCTATTCTGCAGGGGCGGCACCAGCTTGCCCAAAAATCAATTAAAACATATTTTCCTTTAAAAGAAGATAAAGCCACAGGAGAACCGGCTGTATCAGCCTGTGTAAAATCCAATGCTTCAGTTCCCAATGCTCCCACTTTATTAAAAGCAATGAAATTGGCAAGGCTTTTAGACATTTCTGTATTTCTAACCTTTTCATCAAGGCTGTTAAAGTATTTTTCCATAAGCATTGGATCATCTGACAATAAAGGATTATTGTTTATTTGTGCTGTTACAAACATTACAAAAGGCGTAACATAAGAAGATCTTCTTGCCGCAACATATTTACCTACTTCATCTTTAATTTTTTTAGCTGCTACATGATACTGCGCAACCAGTTCCTCACGCTTTGTCTCGTTTTCTACATTTTGAAATTGAGAAAGAATATTATTTAGTTCAGCAAATATGGGATTGAAACTACTTTTAAAAAGTAAAAAATCTTTGTGCGATTGTGAACCTTCGATATGAATATTTTTTATATCATCTTTTTTACCATTAACTTGTACTATTGTATTTTCCAGGTATATATGTTGTGGCTCTGTATCTGCAATGGCCAACCAAAATAATCCCGGTTCTGTTAGTGTACCACTTAAAACAAACTTACCATTCTTAATTTCCGCTTGTGCAACTTCTTCGGATTCCTGGGCTGTGGTTTTTAATTTAACCACACCTGATTGTAGTCCCTGGATATTACCATTGATTGTAAATCCTGAATTTTGTGCTGATAAAAAAAGAGAAGGAAAAACTAATAGGGTAAACAGTAGCTTTTTCATACTTTATTTTGATTGATGTCTTTTTTCCAAAATTTTAATAACGTCAGTTAAAGAGCAATCCTTTGCCTGCAATAATACAATATAATGGAAAAGTAAGTCTGCTGCTTCACCCAAAAATAACTCCCTGTTAACGTCCTTTGATTCAATGATTAATTCCACCGCTTCCTCCCCAACTTTTTGGGCTATCTTATTGATTCCCTTATCATAAAGCTGCTTTACATACGATGTTTTGTCTTCACTGGTTTTGCGTAACTGAATAATATCTTCCAGGTAATATAAGAAATCTTCTTTATGATTTCTTTCACTCCAGCAGGTATCTGCACCAGTATGACAAACAACTCCTTTTGGTTCTGCTTTTATTAATAAAGTATCCTTATCGCAATCCAATAAAATTTGTTTAAGCTTTAAATGGTTCCCGCTTTCTTCACCTTTTGTCCATAAACGGTTTTTTGTACGGCTATAAAATGTAATCAACCCGGTTTCCTGTGTTTTTTTTAATGCTTCTCCATTCATAAAACCCAGCATCAATACTTTTTGTGTATTGTAATCCTGTACAATGGCCGGAACAAGTTGATCTGGATATTTTTTAAAATCTATAGTTTGAAGTGGATCAAGCATAAAGTAAAGTTAGAAGTTTGCCACGAAGAGGCGAAGTTGCAAGAAATTAAATTTGAACCACAAAGTACCAAAGGCACGAAGTATCACAAAGAATAGTTTTTAATTAGATTGAAGGCAATTTTTTCATATTACATTTTTCATATTACATTTTTCATTTCGTAACTCTCACTGCAATACCATCATCAGCTAAATAATTTTTCAATTCCGGTATTTCCATTTCTTTAAAATGAAAAACACCGGCAGCCAAAGCTGCATCAGCATGTGCTATTTTAAATACATCAGCAAAATGCTGCATGGTACCACCGCCACCCGACGCAATAACGGGTATGGGTAAAGCATCAGCCAGTTTTTTTGTTATGTCTATTGCAAAACCTGCTTTGGTTCCATCATGATTCATTGAAGTAAGTAAGATTTCACCTGCACCCAGGTCAACAGCTTTCTTAGCCCATTCAAAACAAATCACTTCTGTTTTTGTTCTTCCTCCATTTAAATAAACATACCATTCCCCATCTTCTTCCAGCCTGGTATCAATTGCTAAAACAACACACTGGCTACCCGCAGTTTTTGCAATGTCATTTATAATTCGTGGATTTTCAAAAGCAGCTGTATTAATAGAAATTTTATCAGCACCATTTGCCAACAAAATGTTTACATCATCAACAGTCTTAATTCCACCTCCCACTGTAAAAGGAATATTAATAGTATGTGCTACACGTTTTACCAGTTCAGCTAATGTTTTTCTTTTTTCAACCGTTGCTGTAATATCTAAAAAAACCAATTCATCAGCACCTTGTTCTGCAT
>JACDAZ010000085.1 GCA_013695175.1 Flavisolibacter sp.
TACAATTACTTCTGCCCCGAATGCCCTGAGTATATCACCTTTTGAAGGCGATTGTTTATCTGTAGTTGTAAATATGCATTTATAACCTTTCACTACTGCTGCCATAGCCAAGCCAAGTCCTGTATTACCAGAGGTACACTCAATAATAGTTCCACCTGGTTTTAATTTTCCTTCTTTCTCTGCAACTTCAACCATCTTTAAGGCCATCCGGTCTTTAATAGAATTACCGGGATTAAAATATTCAACCTTCGCATATACCTGGCCTGGAACATTTTTAGTTAACTTATTCAATCGCACCAATGGAGTGTTTCCAATAGTTTCCAGTATATTATTTTTTACGTCCATAATAAATATTGTGGCGCAAATGTAATAAATGTAGGTTGGGCTAAATAAACAAATGACTGAGATGAGGTTAGAGGTTTGTTGTTATTGCTAAATAAAAAAAGTCCCGATAAAACCGGGACTTTATAATGTAAATTAAATTTACGCTTACCTTTTAGAAGCTGCTTTTCTTGGAGCTGCTTTTTTAGCTGCGCCTTTTTTAGCTGCTGCTTTTCTTGGAGCTGCTTTTTTTGCTGTTGCTTTTTTTGGAGCAGCTTTTTTTGCTGTTGCCATGTTGTTTGAATTTTAATGGTTAGTAATAAAAAAAACTTTCGACAGTAAAAATATAAAGTTTTTTTAACTATCAAAGTTTTTTAAACAACCTTTATACCAAACTTAGGCTGAAGCTTCAATATCACTAACAGACACAAAGGTCCTGTTTTGCTTGCTTTTTTTGAATTCTACCACACCATCTGTAAGTGCAAACAATGTAAAATCTTTTCCAACGCCAACATTTTTTCCAGGGTGATATACAGTGCCACGCTGACGAATAATGATATTTCCGGCAATGGCTGGTTGACCTCCAAATATTTTTACACCCAAACGTTTGCTGTTTGAATCACGACCATTTTTTACACTGCCTTCACCTTTTTTATGTGCCATGGTGATTTAAATTTTTTTAAAATAAATTTTTAATTATGCGATATCGCTGATCCTGATTTTTGTATAATGAGTACGATGACCTAATTTTTTACGAAAACCTTTTCTTCGTTTTTGTTTATAAGCTATTACTTTATCGCCTTTAATATGATCAAGAATTTCTGCCTGAACTTTTAAATTATCAGAATTACTAAATGATAAATTACCATTGTTATCTGCCAGTACAATATCAGAAAATTCTATTTTGTCACCGGCATTACCACTAATATTTGGTACAAATAATGTTTGATCTTTAGCAACTTTAAATTGTTTGCCGGCTATTTTTACTACTGCGAACATGATTCAATTATTTAGGTCCCTGTTTTTCGGGAGGCAAAGGTAGGTTTAAAATTTTATCTGGCAAAGATAAATGAGACTATTAAAAGCTAAAAAAAACCAAATCTGAATTGTTTTTTAAAGGATGATTATTTTATTTAAAAAATCAGATTCGATTTATAGACACTTTCAAATTTTAAGTTAGAGTGTTATATAAAGGGTTGAAAACAAGAACTTTGAAACAATTTTTCCATTTATTGTTAAAGAAATCTAAACTGTCTGTTTGGTACTCTATTAATAATATCTCATTCGTTTCTTTTTGTTATTTGCAGATTAGTACTTCAAAACCTGTTTTCAGAGTTTAAGGAATCAAATTCTTTTTCTTGTTTTTTAAATGGAAGAAAAATTTCAGGATTTTTAAAGCATAAATTATGAAATTGAGGTTCTACGTAGTGATTTGCATGCCATTCATACTATAAACTATATTTGTGTCCCTTCAGCTTGCCACACTTACCATTATTAATAAATGGAAGCTGTAAGTTTTGCTTACCATGAAGATTAAATCTTTTTTAGCTAAGCCATTTGCATCTTATGTCTATTCAAAGATTCGAAAGGGCATGTCTACCGCTTTGGCAGACCAGGATACAATTTTAAAAAATCTACTAAAGACAGCACGGACTACTGAATTTGGGCAGGAGCATAAATTAAAGGATGTAGATAACCATAGTTCCTTTAAACAGGCAATTCCCATTAGGGATTATGAAGGTTTAAAACCATATATAGAAAAGATAAAAGAAGGGAAGCATAATATATTATGGAAAGGTATTCCCATATATTTTGCAAAAACATCCGGTACTACAAGTGGAATAAAATATATACCCATCACAAAAGAATCTATTCCCAACCATATTAATACCGCCCGCAATACTTTATTGTGTTATATGGCAGAATCAGGTAATAATGCTTTTGCAAATGGTAAAATGATTTTTCTATCCGGCTCGCCTGAACTGGAAAGAGTCGGTGGTATTCCTACAGGAAGATTAAGTGGAATAGTAAATCACCACATTCCAAAATATCTCCGTACTAACCAGCTTCCATCTTATGAAACTAATTGTATAGAAGATTGGGAAACTAAGCTTGATAAAATAGTCGAAGAAACTATTAATCAGAATATGACGCTAATCAGTGGCATTCCACCATGGGTACAAATGTATTTTGACCGCCTGCAGGAAAAGAGCAGTAAAAAAATTCAGGAACTATTTACAAATTTGTCTGTGTTGGTTCATGGAGGTGTAAATTTTGAACCTTATAGTTCTAAATTATTTGAAAGCATAGGGAAAAAGATAGATGCTATTGAAACCTTTCCTGCATCTGAAGGATTTTTTGCTTTCCAGGATTCTCAAAAAGAAGAAGGATTGTTGTTAAATACAGACAGTGGAATATTTTTTGAATTTGTACCGGCATCCCAAATTGGTAAAGAAAATCCTGCTCGTATTTCTTTACACGATGTAAAAGTTGGAGAAAACTATGCGCTCATCATAAATAGTAATGCCGGCTTATGGGGTTATAATATTGGCGATACAGTAAAATTCTTAAGCACAAATCCATATAGATTAATTGTTACTGGCAGAATAAAACATTTCATATCTGCTTTTGGGGAACACGTTATTGCAGAAGAAGTGGAGAATAGTTTGCTGCAGGCTGCTCATGAGGAAAATATACATATACGTGAATTTACAGTGGCACCGGTTATAGAAGATGGCAACCATAAAAGTTTTCATGAATGGTTTATTGAGTTTGAAAATGAACCAAATAATTTAGATGGATTTGCAAAAAAGGTAGATTTCAATCTTCGAAAAAAGAATATTTATTATGATGATCTTGTAAAGGGAAATATTTTACAGCCATTGCGTATTTCAGTAGTGCGTAAAAATGGTTTTATAGAATATATGAAGTCAATTGGAAAATTAGGAGGTCAAAATAAAGTGCCTCGTTTAAGTAATGATCGTAAAATTGCAGAAGATCTTCAACCTTTATTAAAGGAATCATATAGAGGTAACGAAAAAGTTTTTTAATATTTATATCAATCAGGATTAGCTTTTAATTTAAAATGCATGGTAAAGAGAATTGCCATATTTGGATCTACAGGTTCTATAGGAGTACAGGCACTGGAGGTTATTAATGCTAATAGAGAAATGTTTTCTATAGAAGTGTTAACATGTAATACCAATGATGATTTACTGGTACAACAGGCCCTTGAATACAAACCTAACATAGTTGTAATAGGTGATGATAAGAAATATCAAAAAGTAAAGGAAGCACTAGCTAACACAGATATAAAGGTTTTTGCCGGGGAACAGGCTTTGGAAGAAGTTGCAGCCATGGATGTTTACGATCTTATGCTGGCAGCAATTGTTGGTTATGCAGGATTAAAACCCACACTAAAAGCAATAGAGGCAGGAAAAGCAATTGCCCTGGCTAATAAAGAAACGTTGGTAGTTGCCGGTGATATTGTAATGCAATCGGCTGTAAAAAACAGGGTTCCTATTATCCCGGTTGATTCTGAACATTCAGCTATTTTTCAATGCCTGGTGGGTGAAATGCGAAACCCAATTGAGAAGATAATCTTAACTGCTTCAGGCGGTCCTTTTTTGGGAAGAAAAACAAATTACCTAGTTAATGTAAAGCGTGAGCATGCATTGCAGCATCCTAATTGGAATATGGGCGCCAAGATTAGCGTGGATTCAGCAACATTGATGAATAAAGGTTTGGAAATGATTGAAGCAAAATGGTTATTCAATCTTCAACCCGACCAGATAAGTGTTTTAATTCATCCGCAAAGCATTATACATTCTATGGTGCAGTTTAGGGATGGAAGTATAAAAGCTCAAATGGGTTTGCCGGATATGAAATTGCCAATTCAATATGCACTCACTTTCCCGCAACGTATAGCAAATGATTTCCCAAGGTGTGATTTTAGAAAATTTAATACGTTAACATTTGACGAACCTGACTACAGAACCTTCCGAAATTTGACATTGGCTATAGAAGCACTAAAAAAAGGTGGTAATCTACCCTGCATCATGAATGCTGCCAATGAAATTGCCGTTTATGCTTTTTTAAGAAACCGGTTAGGATTTTTGGAAATGACTGATGTAATTGAAAAAACAATGGGAAAAATACCTTTTATAGAAAAACCGGCCATTGAAGATTACTATGAAAGTGATGGGGAGGCAAGACATTTTGCAGCAGACCTGATTAAACTGTAATTTTTTATATAATTCCTGTTAAGATGCGGGGTACAGGAGCCATAACTTCTGATAACTATTATACTCTTAAAATATATTAATAGATATTTGCACCTCAAATATTTTAAGCTTTCATTTTTAACAATATTCCTTTCCTTGTGAATTGATTAATTTTTTTATGGTTTTACTAGCAATAGACTGGTCGGCTTTTTTTGCTAATGTGGGGCAATTCATATTAGCTTTCTCAATACTTGTAGTGCTGCATGAGCTGGGGCATTTTTTACCAGCAAAATGGTTTGGCTGCAGGGTGGAAAAATTTTATCTTTTTTTCAATCCATGGTTTTCTCTCTGGAAGAAAAAAATTGGTGAAACAGAATATGGATTAGGATGGGTGCCTTTGGGCGGCTATGTTAAAATCGCCGGTATGATTGACGAGAGTATGGATAAAGAACAGATGAATCAACCGGCACAACCATGGGAGTTTAGAAGTAAACCAGCCTGGCAACGATTGATTATTATGTTAGGTGGTGTAACTGTTAATTTTATTCTTGCACTAGTTCTTTTTTCAATGATCTTGTTTGTATGGGGCGAAGAAAAGCTTCCTGTAAGAAATTTAGAATATGGATTAAGTGCAGATTCCCTGGCAACATCGGTGGGTTTACAGGATGGTGATTTAATAACAGCAATTAATAATAAACCTTTGGCTTATCTGAATGAATTGCCAAAGGAAATGATGTTGAGTGATGGTGTGGTTCTTAGTGTAGAAAGGGATGGTGCTACCAGAAATATTGAATTGCCGGAAGGATTTATAGCCAGGCTAACAAAAAATCAATTACGAGGTTTTGTAGCACCACGATTTCCTGTTGTAGTTGATAGTGTTTCATCTGCCATTCAGCTTATGAGTGGTGAGTTAAAAAAGAATGACCAATTGGTTGCCATCAATAATGAGCCAGTTCGGTTCTATCATGAATTTGAAGCCAAAAAGAGACAGCATAAAGGTGAAATTGTAACGATCACTGCTTTACGTGGTGGAGATACAGCTAATATTAATATTCAGTTAACTGAAGAAGGTAGTGTAGGGTTTTTTCCAAGAAATCCTTTTGATCTTTTAGGAACAGAAAAAATTAAATATTCTTTTGGTGAATCAATTCCTGCAGGAATAGACTATGGCATTGACAGGTTAAAAGATTATATGACAGGCATCAGGTTGCTTTTTACATCAAAAGAACATAAAGTGAGTGATAACCTTGGTAGTCTTATCTCCATAGGTAAAACTTTTGGTGGTACCTGGGACTGGCAAAGGTTTTGGACCATGACTGCATTGTTTTCGATTATCCTTGCATTTATGAATATTTTGCCTATTCCTGCTTTAGATGGTGGCCATGCTTTATTCACCATATATGAAATGATCACCGGCAGAAAGCCAAGTGATAAGTTTATGGAATATGCGCAGATGGTTGGTATGGTACTGCTCTTAGGTTTGATGGTTTATGCATTAGGATTAGATGTATGGAGATTGTTTAAATAACCTCATCCTAAATCTTTTATCTAAGGTGAGCATATATTTTTATTCTGCCATTTATTTAATGATGTTATAATTTTTAAGAAGATCATAAGGAGAAATAGCTTTGATAATTTGTAATTTTACAGGTGAATAAAATGTAAATGTAAAAGGAAGCAAATTGTTTTTTTTATATTTCATTTTAACTTTTGAATTTTTCATTATCCTCCGGGGGCGTTTGGTTTTGACAGCATAGGTCTTTGAAAGTGTAAGCATGCAGTGCGTTGGATAATTAGCACTTAAATCTGAATATTCAAAACAATAAATGGCAATACACAGTATGCCATGGCTGCCTAATCAGTGATTAAGTAGTCATTAGGGCCGCCGCACAGGTTTGTCTGTAACCAAGTGCCGCCGCCGACATCAAACAAATACAGGCTGCTGCAACGAAAGGCTGTGATTGTTGCTTAAGACCATACAGCTAAGGAAATAATTGGTTTGTTCAACCCCGGTTATTTCCCGACAATCAATGTTGAAATAAGCATGTAGAAAGCTTTCGACGAATATGTTTGGACACCGGTTCGATTCCGGTCGTCTCCACAAATGATCTATTAGGCATTAAAAAAGCCAGTGACGATACACATGTACTTGTCATTGGCTTTTTTATTTAGCTGCAATGAGTATAATTCCATTCGTATTTATCACTTCCTTTTTTTGCTTTCAATATTAATGCCGCGTGTTATTACTTTTCTAACCTTAGTAGAATAACGATAAACCATAATGGTAAACGATTATTTTAAAAATAATCTTTGAAATAATTATAAAATTTATACACATGTAATTAATATTGAAGCG
>JACDAZ010000086.1 GCA_013695175.1 Flavisolibacter sp.
TAGAATATGATCCTATCAACGAATTCTTAATTATTTCAGAAAATAAAGAATCTAAAGTGGTTGTGATAATGAACAACATAAATCCTGACAATCGTTCGTTTAGTGGAACAAAACTTTCTAAAAATAAAGTAACTATATCAGGTTCGTCACAAAGTATTTTTGCAAAAAAACCAAAATTTGAAAATCCGGAATGGTATTCTGCTTTTGCCGATGTTTCTGTAAATGATACTTCAGTAAAAGCATATGCTGAAGCTATTTTACTTATGTTTTTCGCTATAGGTAATCAATAGCTATTCGATATTTTTTTACTTCAGTTTTTACAAAACCATTTTGCAGGTATTGATATAAGTTCTTTCCGGGACAGGTTGTTTGTGAAGAATAGTCGCGGTGAGATGCGATGGAATCAGGTGAAATATTATATTTTTTGCTTGCCCATGCAATGGTTTTAATCAAAGAATTCAATTGCGGTTCAGTAACTTTCTGAACTTCCATATTACCTAAGCAGGTAATTAATAAATGTCCTGAAGGATCGTATTCAGTAGCCGTTTCACCAACTGTTAATGGATCTCTACCTTCATATATAGTTCCATCCGGTGCTATTAAAAAATGATATGGGATATCTGACCAGTTTCTGTCTTGTCCCATACCCCATTTTTGAATGGCTTTAATTTTTGCTGCTGCATCATCTTTTAATTCAAGTTTTGTTCCTTCATGATGAATGGTTATGCGAACAGGCCGGTGTTGTTGGTATGGCAGGGGAGATGCAGCTCCCCATGCAGTACGTGATACTATAGCAGGTTGCAAATTATTGGGCGGTATTTTTTTGAAGGCATTACAATTAATAGATGAATAAATAATTATTAGTATAAAAAGTTTCTTAAAAGATGACATTGATTCTAATTAAGTTCTTAAATAAGATGCACCATTTAAATCTACAATTCCTCCTGTCATAAATTCAAAACCATCAGCAGCAAATACAGAAACAATGTTAGCCACTTCATCAGCAGTTGCCACCCTGTTTAATGGGCTTTGTTTTTTTATGGCATTGCCTTTTTCAGATTTTAAATATGCAGATGTCATATCTGTTTCAACAAAACCAGGTGCTACTACGCCAATAGAAATATTATATGGTGCAAGAGCTATGGCCAGTGATTGGCTCATGGCATGTAAACCGGCCTTGCTGGCGCCATAAGCAGGATGGTCCGGCTCGCCCCTGAATGCTCCACGTGATCCTATATTTACTATTTTTCCTCCACCATTTTTTATCATATGTTGTCCGGCAACATAGCATAAGTTAGAAACACCCGTTAAGTTTGTGGAGATGGTCTCCTGCCATATTTGTTGCCACTTTTCATAACTAATACTATCAATCTTATGCTCTAAAAATACTCCTGCATTATTTACTACAACATCAATGCCTTTAAATTGGTCTACCGCATTACTAAAAACATTTTCTACACTGGCTGCATCATTTATATCCAATGCATACATAACATTCATCAGATCTGAATCGAGCATGCTTAATGTTTTTTCAGCTTCTACTTTATTTGATTTGTATGTAATAGCTACGTTGGCTTTTAATTTTGAAAATAATATAGCACAAGCCCTTCCAATTCCTCTTGAACCTCCTGTAATAAAAACATTTTTTCCTGTAAAATTCAGTAACATAATGAAGTAAGATGATTCTAAATGTATTTGATTTTTATGAATTGGCAACTGCTATTCTATAGGAGCTTCTGATAAAACATACCGCTGCGCATGCGGTAAGGGTTGTATAGGTTTTTTCTTGTAAGAGCCCCACAGTTTTGTAAAAACAGCTCCATAATAAAGTATTAGCGAAGAATAAAAAACGAACAAAAGCAACAATACAATTGAACCGGATGCTCCATAAATTGTATTGATGTTGCTATAGCCAAGCAAATACCGCAATAAGATTTTTCCTGCATTAAACAATATAGATGTAACTAATCCACCGGTTAAGGCTACTCTCCAATTAGGTCTGCCATCAGGTAAATATCTGAATAAAACAGCAAACCAAAGGGTAACAATAAAAATAGAAATGGAATAATGCACAACATTATTAAAATAAGTAGACAGTAACGGTGAAAAGTCAAAAATATAATTATCTACAAAGGCCTGTAAAGCTTCTGAAATTAATCCTATCACAAAAAGTAATCCTGCTACCAAAATAACTGCAACAGATTTTATGCGAAAGAGCAGCACCACCCAAATATTTCTTTTATGAATGCTTCGTATTTTCCAAAGTTGGTTTAAAGAACCGCTGATAATATGAAACAGGGTTGTAGCAACAAAAAGCAGAAAAATAAAACCTGCAATTGTAATGAATATGTTATTTGCTAATTCACGAAAGGCAATTAATACATCAATAACCTGTTGTACAGAACCTTCACCTATAATGTCACCAAGTGTTTCAAAAAGATTTGTCCTGATTTTTTCAGTTGTAAAAATCAGTCCCAGCATTTGAATCAGAATTACCATTATGGGAGGCAGTGCAAAAGTGGTAAAGAAAGCAGTGGCACCGGCCATACGTAAAGGATCATTTTTTCCTAATTCTGTAAATGATCTTTTAAACAATAATGCAAAGCTGATAAGGTTTTCCTTTTTGATTGTCATAGCCCTTCAGTGAATATACAATTGATTTTAAGTATAAAATTCCTGAAAGATGTAAATGTATGATTGTGCAATTTAATGCGGCAGAATGCTATCAAATATATACATGCTTTTCACGCTTTATATGAATATAATATTCTGCACTATGCCTGGCTATCTTATTTAATTCTTCTACAGGTAAATCTTCAGAAGCTTCAAAAATGAAGATTGTACATCACGTAATGTAGTGTCATTTATAATATGCAGGATCATCAGGATAATTTTATAGCAAAACAGCATTGCTACATTATCAATAAATATCGGGTCAGCAAATTAATTTTTAAGTGAGCGTTATCAATTTGTATGATGACCGTCATCATTTCGTGGGTTTTTAAAAAAGATTTTATAAATTTTCTACAGTACCTGCAAAAACAGAATAGATTTTTTTAATTGCCTTTTCCAGGTTGATTCCTTTACCAATAACGGGTTTAAATATATCACCTTGCTCTTTTAAACGAGGTATTGCATTTTTAAGATGAAAATCTTTAATCTTCAATCCTTTTTTTACTTCTTCCCAATGCAAAGGCATTGAAACAGGAGCTCCTGGTTTTGGTCTTAAAGAATAAGGCGCTGCTACTGTAGCCTGTGGGCGATTCTGTAAAAAATCTATATACATTTTCCCATCCCGGTCTGCAGTTTTTCTTTCAATTGAAGTATAAGAAGGAAGAGCCTGGTGTACAATCTTAGCTATTCTTCTTCCAAATTCTTTTGAATCCTCATAATTATATTTTGCACCTAAGGGAATATATATGTGTAAACCGGTTGAACCGGATGTTTTACAATAACCCGGTACATCAATGGCATCTAAAACCTGCTTTGTAATTTGTGCAGCTTCTATTACCTGATCAAAGCTGTTTTTATCAGGATCGAGGTCTATTATGCACCAATCAGGATTTTCAGGACTTTGGCTGCGGCTATGCCATGGATTTATTTCTATTGTTCCCAGTGATGCTATATATAGCAAGCTTGCTTCATTTGTACACAATAAAAACTCTTTTTCACGCTCATCTGCATAGCTATAATAAGGGTAAGTTTCTATCCATGATGGTGCTTTGCCTTTTACATCTTTCTGGTAAAAACTTTTTCCTTCAATGCCATGCGGAAACCTGTTCAGAGTTTGCGGACGATCTTTTATATAAGGGAGAATAAAGGGAGCAACCTGGTAATAATAATTGATCATATCACGTTTTGTAAACTTTTCTTTTGGCCAATACAATTTACTGAGGTTTGTAACTTTTAATTCGTGTCCGCCTACTACCCGTGTTTGCGATTCTTCTTTTGGATTTAATAAAGTTTTTCTTTCTTTTTTAGGAGGTGCTGTGATAACTTTTTGTAGTACCAGTTTATTTTTATTGACAAGATGTGATGTATCAACAGGAATTTCTCTTACTACTTCAGAAGGTTTTTTATCTTCTCTTAATCCTTTAAATGATGGTTGCCTGATAGCACCACCTTTTGTCATTTCACGATAACTTATTTCAGCAACAATTTTTGGTTGAACCCAGGTGACGGTTGCTTTGGGTGGATTAGGTCTGAAACGGGAAGGCTTATTATATTCCGGTTCATTAATAAAAGGTGAGGCTTTGGTGATATGAGGTTTCAGTTTTTTTAGGATCTCTTCCTGCATTTTTTTATTGAATCCTGTACCAACAGGTGTTACAAAATGAAAAGCTCCGTTTTCTATAACACCTAATAATAAAGCAGAAAATAATTTACTGGTTCCTTCATTAAGAGTATAACCACCTATTACAAGTTCCTGCCGTTTCTCTGTTTTTATTTTCAGCCAGTCTTTACTGCGGGCTCCGGCTTTATATTTACTTTCATTCCTTTTAGCCATAACACCTTCAAGATGTAATTGCTCTGCAGCCTTAAATGCATCTTTACCGGTTCCTTCAAACACTTCACTTAATTTAATACCTGCTAAATTTTGGGGAATAATGTTTTTTAATAGTTGCCTTCTTTGTTCAATGGGCAAATCCATTAGTTCATAACCATCGTACCATAAAATATCAAATATATAATACAACAGTTGCCCATCTGCTTCGCTTCTCCATAATTGCAGGTCACTAAAATCCGGAACGCCTTGTTCGTTTACAACCAGTATTTCTCCATCCAGTAAAACATTCGTGTTCCAATTTTCCAATGTTTCACGTATTGGATAAAATTTTTGATTGAATGATTTATTATTGCGTGAGCGAATTTCTACCTTACCTGCTTGTAAGTAAGCCAAAGCCCTGTAGCCATCCCATTTCATTTCATAATGCCATCCTTCTTCCGCCACCGGTTCAGTAACCAGTGTAGCTAGCATAGGTTCTACATTTTGCGGCATAGGTGCCTTGTTAGCTTTTTGCAGAATCTTTTGTATGGCAGCATTGTTATTAGCCTGATTCGACTTTTTCATAGTACTTAAATGAAAAGGTATTCTTTCAACAGTAATGCCAGCTTAAGAAGAAGCAATAATGATATTACCTTGTTTAATTTATTATAAAGACTTTATTGTGGAGGTTCTATAGCTGCCCTATGTTTTTTACTTCCATAGATAAGCCTCGGACTAATTTTTAATCATAGCTTTTACAATCTGCAGGTTTGCAATAAACAATCCTGTTAATACTAAAATTAAACTGACTAATATAAACCAGGTGAAGGGTTCATTTAATAACCAAATGGCTTCAATAGTGCTAAACACAGGAATCAGTGTTGTAAATAAAGTTGTTCTTGCAGGCCCAATACGGTCAATAGAAAGATTCCAAAATAAAAAGGCAAGAATCGAAGCGCCAATTCCAAGGTATATAAACACCAGTATAATTTCAGTATTCCAAACAAAAGCTTTTGATAACTGTGTATCAATAAGGTAAGCGGGAAATAAAAACGCAGTTCCAAATAAAAATAATAAACCCAGGTATGTGAGAGGAGAAAGCTTTTCAGGTTTCCTTTTTACCAGTAAGGTATAAATGGCAAAGATCAAACCTGCTATGATCATCCAGATATCTCCGGCAGATAATTGAATTTTTATTATTTCTGAAAGCCGGCCTTTAGTTAATAGCAATAAAATTCCAGTAATACAGATGAGAGTGCCTAAAACCTGTTCTCTTTTAATTTTTTCATTCAAAAATAAAGCTGTAATCAAAAATACAAAGACAGGGGCTGCAGTGGTTCCTATTAATGCCAGGTTGATAGCTGTAGTAGATTTACCGGCTATATAGGTGAAAGTATTAAAAAGCGCCACCCCGGTTATAGAAGCCATAACCAGGTGAGGAAGATTATGTAACCAATATTTTCTTTGACGTGAAATGGCTTTTAATGAGAATGGTAAAATACATATGGTGGCAGTAAGCCATCGAAAAAAGGCTAAGGATACAGGTGAAATCTGTTGATGAAAACCACGGGCTATTATGTAATTGCCCGACCATAATAAGCTGGCTAAAGTTGCCAACAAAATGCCGATGCCCAAATTTCGTTTCAAGTTAATTTTTATTGGCAAATATGACTATTCCTGGGAATTATATAAACTGTTGTTTTTGAATGATATATAACCGCGTTAAGTTGCATACGTATATATTCCTGAAAAAAATGCGTATTTCTCCTATTTTATTATCCAAAATCAGATTATACATTTGTCTTGGTTTTTCATAGGATATTGGATTTTAAAACGGGGCTGGATTTTTATCCTGGCCCTTTTTTTTGCTTCCGATTTATACTTTCCATACTACTTCTAAAGTACTTTCCATACTACTTCTAAAGTAAATTTTCAGTGGATTTATAGTTAATCTACTATTTCTTCAGTAATTACCATACTTTAATAAAAGAGCAAAACTGCCGTTGTGGGGGAAGATCCGTTAGCATACTTTTGTGTCAGAAGTTGATTGATACAATATCAATCCGATCCAAATCCAGAAAAACCAAAACCAATCAGTAAGTTAAGATCCAGTACTTAGGAAAACCAAAAAACCAAAATCCAAACCTTAGAAAGACTTTTTGAAAAATCCAATATCAGTCAACTTCTTTTTTTTAATCCTTATCTATTGAAAGCCCGTTTTGAATCCTTTTGTCCTAATGAAAACATTTCCAATCCGTTGAAAAGGCGACCGTCCCGATGAAAAATTAAGTAAGCTAAATCATCAAACCGCCTGATACGAACTTGATCCCCTTTAACGAGGGGATCTTTTTTTGGGGGTTAATAAATTGTTTTTAAATTTTTTTGGATTGAAAAATTTTACTTTATAAATCTTCCTACCTTTCCTCTACCATCCATTGCTTCAATAAGATTTACCCATCTTACTGAAACATCTTCCCCCGGAAACATGTTGCTAACGACAAATTGTTTATATCTATTTTTTATGTAAATAGTTGTTGTAGGTATTCAGTAAGTGGTGAATAAGAGCCCGGACTTGTGTCCGGGCTCTTGAATTAAGTATACAGAAAAAACTTATTTGGCTGAACTTGTTGCAACAGCAATCTTTGAATCTGCTGTTCCATAATATACAAACCACCTGCCTTTATATTTTACCAATCCTTCTAAAAAGCAAACCTGGTTTACCTGCCCGGCTATTTCATAATCCTTTTCAGGCTTCATAAAATAATCGTCAAGTCTTGCTAATACTTTAAGTGGATCGTTTTTGTCTAGTAAAACCTGTCCGGCTGCATAAGTGCCTTCAGCAAGTTCCTTATCTCCTATTTCAGGAATATTCCTGCTGTTATAAATAAGAACAATTCCATTATCAGTATACATAGCCGGTGGACCCGGTTCTATCAGGTCGCTGTCAAATTTTTTTTTGCGTGGACCTAAAACAGTTTTTAAATCTGTAAGTTCTTTGGCTATACCACGTGGATCTTCAAAGGGTGTATCACCCGCTTCATAATGTACAGGTGTCCATTTAATAAGATCATCAGATGTAGCAGCCCAGATATTCTGATCGCCCCAGTACATCCAGTATTTACCATTAATTTTTTTAGCAACAGGTTTTCCTGATCTATAATCAGAAACGATGGAACCTGATTTGTTCCAGATATTTGAATATTTATCATTCAAAGAACCGGTAAAAGCAGGACCATGTTTTTTCCAGTTCATTAGATCTGTGGAGGAGGCAATCATCAGCCTTGCCGTTGTTCCATCATAAGATGTATATGTAAGTATATAAGTTCCCACTTCACTTTCTGTTATTCTTGGATCTTCACAACCTCCTTCCCATTCTATGGATTTATATTCATCATTATCCGGGTAAAGTACAGGTGAAGGATATGAAGTAAAATGATAGCCATCTGTGCTCCATGCCAAACCCACACGTGATGTGCCATTGTATTGTCCTACCACATCTTCAGCCCTGAATAATAAAAAAACAGTATCATTTCTTAAAGTAGCAGCAGGGTTGAAAACATCTTTTTCTGCCCATTTAATATTTGTTTGAGCTATGGGACAATTAAACTTTAGTGATGTGTCAGCAGAAAAAATGGGGTTTAAAGAATCTGCTTTTTGAAATGGTATCAATGCCCAGTCATTTTCTAATGAAGCATTTTTGGTTTGGAATTTACAAGACAAAATAATCATTAAAAGAAAGGAAAGTATGCTCAACTTTATCATATGAAAATTTTGGTATGTATAAGATAGGAATTTTAAAATAAGACTTAAAAATGATCTTAATCTTTTACAACTACAAGATAACTGTGATTGATTCAGGCTTTATTATTTTAAAATTTAACTGATACAAAAA
>JACDAZ010000290.1 GCA_013695175.1 Flavisolibacter sp.
CAAATACAAACAAGCTCAAAGAAAGCCTTAATCCCTTGACCAAATTTCAAATGGGTTTGAAAAAAAGCGATTTGCCGACCATTAGAAACTGGAATATAGAATGAAGCTGCATGAGAACATAAATTTGTTTAGAGATGCTGTTCGTATAACTGCCCAGCAAATGAATATTCCGCCCATTTATGTGGAGAAAGACTATTGGGTAACCTATACTTTATATACCATTTATAATAATGAAATTGGTAAAGACAGCATATTTAAAGGTGGAACTGCATTATCGAAGTGTTATAAAATGATAGAACGTTTTTCGGAAGATATAGACCTTGTGGTATTGAGGCGTGAAGGAGAAGCCAACAACCAGCTTAGTAATAAGATAAAGAAAATAAGCAGGGTTGTAGAAGCGGTATTGCCAGAAGTAACAATAGAAGGGCTAACGCAAAAAATGGGTATGAACCGTAAAACGGCACACAGTTATGCAAAGCAATTTGGAGGAAATTATGGACAAGTAAGAGATGCAATTGTAGTAGAAGCTACCTGGCTTGGAGACTTTGAACCTTATACAACAAAAACAATTAGTTCTTTTGTGGGTAGTATGATGGTTAATAATGGGCAAACAGCTATAGCTGAAGCAAATGGATTATTACCATTTGAGCTGTTAGTTTTAGAACCAACAAGAACTATCTGTGAAAAAATAATGAGCCTGGTGAGATTTTCATACGGAGAAAATGCAATGAATGATTTGAAGAAAAAAGTAAGACATGCATATGATCTGCACCAACTGTTACAACAAAAGGAATTTTCTGATTTCTTCGATTCGGCTGCCTTTGAGGAAATGCTGTTGAAAGTAGCAAATGATGATATTGCCAGCTATAAGAATTCTAATAAATGGTTAATTCATCATCCGAACAAAGCCTTAATATTTGATGATTTAGAGAATGTTTGGAAAGAATTAAAAATAGTTTACAATTCAGAGTTTAAAAATTTGGTGTACGGTATATTGCCTGAAGAAACCGATGTTTTAACTACACTGATCAGAATAAAAGACAGATTGGCTGCAATAAAATGGATCATTGAAATAGATAACAAAGAATGAAATTCACTGAAGAGAAATTAGAAAAGGCTTTTACAGAGTTATTAGGTAATGAAGGTTTCCCTCATCACCTGGGTATTACCATCAAACGTTCACCCGATGAAGTATTGATAGAAGAAGATTTGAAAAGATTTTTGCTCAAACAATACGAAGCAGAAGGGCTAACTGTAAGCGAAGCCAAATCTATTATCCTTCAATTAAAATCTTTGCCGGCTTCTGATTTATACGAAAGCAATAAAACATTTATTAAAATGCTTTCGGATGGTTTTATTTTAAAAAGAGAAGACCGGAAAAATAAAGACATTTATATTCAACTGATAGACTACAAAGGCCTGGCAAAACAAAAGCAACCTGCTGCAGAACATCTCATCAACTTATCAGCAGAAGATGAAAGAGAATATGAACACGATGGAGAAAGGCAGCCTACCAACAACATTTATAAATTTGTAACCCAGTTAGAAATTACCGGGAATGAAAAACGTATTCCGGACGGCATTATTTATATCAATGGTTTGCCCCTAGTGGTGTTTGAATTTAAAACTGCTATAAGTGAAGACTGCACCGTTCATGATGCCTATGTACAATTAACAACAAGGTACCAGCGGGATATTCCTGAATTGTTTAAGTACAATACTTTTTGTGTTATCAGCGATGGTGCAAATAACAAAGCAGGCTCCTTTTTTGCGCCGTACGAATTTTATTATGCCTGGCGCAGAATAGCAGGTTTAGCAAAGGATGTTGACGGCATAAACAGTATGTATACGTTAGTGCAGGGTATGCTGAATCACAACCGTTTAAGGGACATCATCCGTAATTTTATTTTCATTCCTGATGCATCAAAGAAGAATGAAAAAATAGTTTGTCGCTATCCGCAATATTATGCTGCACGTACTTTATTAGAAAGCATCAGGCAGGCACAGAAACCGAAAGGCGATGGAAAAGGCGGAACCTATTTTGGCGCCACAGGTAGTGGTAAAAGTTTTACCATGTTGTATCTCACAAGGCTACTGATGAAAAGTGAACACTTTGAAAGCCCCACAATTATTTTAATTACCGACAGAACAGATTTGGATAATCAGCTTTCCGGTCAATTTACGAATGCAAAAAACTTTATTGGCGATAACACCATTGTAAGTGTAGAGAGCAGGGCACAATTAAGAGAGCTGGTACAGGGCAGGCAAAGCGGCGGTGTATTCCTTACTACCATTCACAAGTTTACCGAAGACACCAAACTGCTTACCAACCGAAGCAATGTGATTTGTATTTCGGATGAAGCACACCGCAGCCAGGTAAACCTGGACCAAAAAATAAAAGTTACCGAGCAAGGTGTAAAAAAAGTTTTTGGCTTTGCTCATTATTTACATAAGTCATTACCCTCGGCAACTTTTGTTGGCTTCACAGGCACACCGATAGATGCCACACTCGATGTATTTGGTAAAGTGGTAGACGCTTACACTATGACCGAATCCGTGAAAGATGAAATCACAGTAAGAATTGTGTATGAAGGCAGGGCAGCTAAAGTGGCATTAAACAACAGCGAACTGGAGAAAATAGAACAGTATTACGAAGAAGCAGCCGAAGCCGGTACCAACGAATACCAGATAGAACAAAGCAAGGAGGAAACGGCAAAGATGAATGCCATACTCGGTGACCCAAAACGGTTAAAAGCCATTGCCGAAGATTTTGTGAAGCATTATGAGCAGCGTGTTTCGGAAGGAGCCACCGTAAAAGGAAAAGCTATGTTTGTATGCAGCAGCAGGGAAATTGCCTATGACTTATACAAGAACATTATAGAACTAAAACCGGAATGGAACGAAGTAAGAGCAACCGTTGAAAATGCGGAACTATCGGAAAAAGACCTGAAAGAGCTAAAGCCAATTGAACGCATTAAGATGATAATGACAAGAGGCAAAGATGATGTGAAAGCAATGTGGGATTTATTGGGCACTTCAGAGTATAGAAAAGAATTGGACAGGCAGTTCAAAAATGAGAAATCAAACTTTAAAATTGCTATTGTGGTAGATATGTGGCTCACGGGTTTTGATGTGCCATTCTTAGACAGTATTTACATTGACAAACCCATTCAGCAACATAACTTAATACAAACCATTTCAAGAGTAAACCGCAAGTTTGAGGGTAAAAACAAAGGTTTGGTTGTAGATTATATAGGCATCAAAAAGCAAATGAACCTGGCTCTTGCCAATTACAATAAAGGCGATAAAGATAATTTTGAAGACATTGCTGAATCACTGATTATTGTTAGAAATCATTTGGACCTGCTTGCTAAACTGTTTCACAAATTTGACAGTTCAAAATATTTCAATGGCACACCTATTCAGCAGTTGAATACATTAAATCTTGCTGCTGAATTCGCCCAGCAAACCAAAGATTTTGAAACCCGGTTTATGGGTTTGGTAAAAAGGCTGAAAGCGGCATATAATATTTGTGCGGGCAGTGAGCAACTAACGCAAACTGAAAGAGATCATACTCATTTTTATTTAGCAGTTCGTTCTATTGTATTTAAACTCACCAAAGGTGATGCACCGGACACAGCACAGATGAATGCAAGGGTGAGAGAAATGATAAAAGATGCTTTGCAAAGTGATGGAGTGGAAGAAATATTAAAGTTGGGAGAAGAAGATGAAAATGAACAGGATATTTTTGATAAAGATTATTTGGCCAAGATTGATAAAATCAAACTACCCAATACAAAAATAAAACTGCTGCAACAGCTATTGTCGAAAGTGATTGGCGAAATCAGGAAAGTCAATAAAGTAAAAGGAATTGACTTTACCAAGAAAATGCAGGTGCTTGTTGAAAAATATAATGAACGGAATGAAAACGATATTCTGCGAAGCGAAGTCTATGAAGAAATGGCAGAGGCTTTAACCAATATGATTTGGGAGGTGCACAAAGAGTTTTCGGCAGGTGAAGAATTGGGAATTGACTTTGAAGAAAAAGCTTTTTATGACATATTAATTGCTCTTTGCGTAAAGTATGACTTCAATTATCCTGATGATAAAATGATTGATTTGGCTAAAGCAGTAAAAGAATTGGTGGACACTCAAGCCAAATTTCCCGATTGGAACAAACGGGACGACATAAAATCCGCTTTGAAAGTTGGATTGATTTTACTCCTTGATGAATTTAACTACCCACCAGTTGAACGTGACGAAGTATATGATGAAATTTTCGACCAGGCGGAGAATTTTAAGAAGAATAGAAAGGCAGATTAGCCAACACCAATGCAGGCACTTACCAACTTCGTCGCACATACTTTATAATACCATATAAATTTAGCTTCCCTTTCCCGAGGGGTCTCCCGCATATGTATTTTCAAACTTAAAAAAATCTTTGCGGGGACCCCTAGGTAGAAGTTATTACATCGCTTCCTAATTAATAAATTCCCGTTAATCCTGCACAGCAAACAACTTCTAACTACCATGATATTTTCAATTTTTACCTTCAAAATCTCTCTTACCCGAGGGGTCTCCCGCATCTGTATTTTCATACTTAAAAAAAATCTTTGCAGGACCCCTCGGCAGAAGTTATTCCATAGCTTT
>JACDAZ010000299.1 GCA_013695175.1 Flavisolibacter sp.
GTACCCATACGACCTGCCATACGCATACCTTTAAATACCCGGGAAGGATAGGATGAGCCGCCCACAGAACCGGGAGCTCTCTGGCGATCGTGCTGACCGTGAGAAGCTTCGCCCACGCCGTGAAAACCATGGCGCTTTACAACACCCTGGAATCCTTTACCTTTTGTAGTTCCTACAACTTCAACATTTTCGCCTTCGGCAAAAATATCGCAGGTAATAGTATCACCTAATACTTTGTTTAATGAATAATCTCGAAATTCTTTTACTACACGTTTGGAAGTAGTATTGGCTTTGGCGAAGTGGTTGATTTCAGCCTTAGTGGAGTTTTTTTCTTTCTTTTCACCGTACGCTATCTGAACGGCAGTATAACCATCAGCATCCTGAGTCTTGATCTGGGTTACTACACAGGGACCAGCTTCAATAATGGTACAAGCTGTTTGCTTGCCATTTTGATCGAAGATGCTGGTCATCCCAATTTTTTTACCAATAATTCCTTTCATTATCTTACGGTTTAATCCCGCAAGGTTATACAAGACAGTACCCAAGGAATATTGGGTCTTCAATCCTGGTTCATCGACCGACCTTTTCTTTTATCAGCTAAGCTGTTCGCTTTATGCGAATTCAGAAGTACCGGCGACAAACAAACCTCGAAGGGCTTGTTTATATGTTGCCTCCCAAAATTCCTCCGTAGAGGGATATGAGAGATGTCTATCCTTTCAGAGCTCTTTTCTTCCCGGTTTAGCGGGAGTTGAGAGATGAACAATTTTATAATAAGAACTAATGCCTCTTTTCCCACATCGGGGATAAGGAGTTTTTAAGCCTTGATTTCCACTTCTACACCAGAAGGTAAATCCAGTTTTGAAAGAGCATCTACTGTTCTTGAAGAAGAAGTATAGATATCCAGTAAGCGCTTGTGAGTTGCTAACTGAAACTGCTCGCGGCTTTTTTTGTTCACGTGTGGTGAACGCAAAACGGTAAAGATCTTTTTACGTGTAGGAAGAGGAATGGGTCCCGTTACTACAGCACCGGTGCTACGAACAGTCTTAACTATTTTCTCTGCTGATTTATCAACCAGGTTATGGTCGTAAGACTGTAATTTTATTCTGATTCTCTGTGACATATGTCCAAACCCATTTTTTACAATGGGAGTGCAAAGGTAAGGGGTGATAACTACACAATCAAAAGTAAAAGAAGAAAATTTGTGAAGAAAGCTTTAAGAAAGCCTGTTTTTATTCACAATATGGAAATTGCATTCTATTGATACAGTTTGTTTAGTCTTACACTTAATGTTGCAAAACCACCTAACTCCACGTGTTCTACTCTAAAAACATGATTTCCATTAAGTTCCAGCTTCACCTTTTTATTGGGTGATTCATCAAATTTATGAAGTGCAGGATTCCATTCATCTATCACTAATTTATTATCAACATATACTCTTACAGCATCATCCCAGGTAACACTTAATTCATATATACCTTGTTTAATATCCGCATTACCTTCCGCCACGGTTATAAATTCTGTAAACTGCTTATCATTTGCTTTAATTCCGCCCCACCAGGCATAATTGATCTTGTCTGTTCTTTCTGTTTTAAACGGAGATTGTTTTTCTATAAAATTTATTGATTTGTTTTTTACAGGATTAGTGCTTGCATCAAAGGAATACCATGAAATATTCCAATCAATAGGTTGAAAAAATTTGCGAAATACAAATGTGCCAGGTTTACCAGGTGATATATTATTCCCAAATTGATCTTTGTATTCTTCTCCTGTATATTCTGCAATAATCTCTATATCCGTAGTGGCAGAAGTATCTTTCATTGTTACAAATGAAGCAGGAAAACTATCCTGAAGCTTCGCAATTTTTGAAACTCCCTTCATTGATACAATCTTCCACTCTCCTTTTGGTCCCAATACATCGAATTCCATTTTACCTGTTGTGTCTGTGGGATTTGTATTCCAGATGATGGGATATTGAAAATTATATGGTCCCCACGCTGTCATTAATATATTTTTTCTTCCTGCTAACCTGCCCGCACCTTTAAAAGGATTGTTGGGATTTTTAATTTCAGGAATAAAAATGTTTTCATCTTCTGAAAGCTTGACAAACATGTCATCATTTTCCTCTACATCCAATTCACCTAATGAAGTATCTGTTTTAAATAAGGTATCGTGTCCATTATAAATATTGCTGAATTCTGCAATAGAATCTGTTTTTGCCAGATCAAATACCACCTGATTATTATTAAAACTATTAGCAGCAAGAATATAATTTCTGCTACGGGTATCACGCAATCTGGCATAGCCCCACCCGATAGCTATCGGGTCAGCCGGTTGTTGAGATCGTGCCCAAAGTTTAATAGCAGTTTTATCTGCATAAAACAAATTGTGATTAATAATATTTTCCTGTCCATGTTCTATAGCAATTGCTATCCTGTTATTGCGAAACTGATTGTCTGAAATTTTAGTATTATAACTGTACCCACCCCAGATGCCATGGTCACACTCATAAATCCTGTTTTTTATAATCTTGTTCCTGCTAAAAGTTACCTCAATTCCATTAGTAGGTGCATAAGAAAAATCATTTTCCAATAGAATATTATCATTACAGCCACCTTTTCCCGTATTCATGGTTGACTGACCGGCCCAAAGAAAAAAACCATCACCACTATGTGTAGCTGCATTTTTGTAAAAGAGATTATTATTACTTTGTTCATAAACTAAAAAACCTGCACTATCCTGCCCACGGTTGTACACACCATGGCTGTACCCGCGTACATTAAAAATAACCCTGTTGTACATAAACTTATTATTGCCGGATCTGTATAAGCCAATGCCAATTCCGGAATTGAAAGAAAAATCATTGTTGTAGATCATGCTGTTATTGCACTCTGTCATCATCAATGCATTTTGTCCGTTTGTTACAGTACAATTTGTTATGGTAACCTTATTACATTTTTTTAAATAAATGGCAGCACCATATCTTAGCCATTCATCTTTTTCATTTTGATGGTAACTCATCCAGTCAGAGATATCTTCTTTTTCCTGTGTGCTGTTTAATTTTTTGCGGTAGTTATAACTGAAGTCGCAGTTCTCTAATTTTAAGCCTTCTACATTGCGTGCCAGTAAAGCAATTTTGTAACCACTTGCTTTTAGATTTTTTATGGTAATGTTTTTACCTTTTTTTATTAAAACAGCTACACCCTGAAATTCATCAGGATTTTCACCGGCTTTATTTCCTTTTAATACAGCATCATTAAAATCAACTGTTATATTATTTCCTTCAATTACAATAACAGCTTTTGATAAATTATTTATTGAGGAGATATTATAAGAATCTTTCTTAATTTTTGTTGATCGTTTTATAATCATCCCTGATTTTATACTCACCTGAGCAAAGGATGTTGAAATAAGGAAAACAAAGAGAAGCAGGGCGGATATTTTTTTTATCATTGATTTGCTTTTACTTGCATGGATAATTGGAAATTAAATTTACTGAATGCAACCAGAAGGTGAAATTGTTTTAGAACATAAAAAACAGTGGACAGGTGTCAAAATAATAAAACTTATTTTAAAAATTGCTGTAACCGGATTATGCTTCTGGTATATTTCAACTAAAATAGACTTTGCAAATGCCTTGAATGCTTTATTAAAAGCAAATTGGGGTTTTTTATTGTTGGCAGTATTGGCATTTATGATTTCTAAATTATTTGCTGCTTTTCGTTTAAACATCAACTTCAGGAATATTAAGATCAGGATCACTGAATGGAAGAATATAAAATTATACTGGCTTGGAATGTTTTACAACCTGTTTCTCCCCGGTTCCATAAGTGGCGATGCTTATAAAGTAGTTATTCTAACCAGAAAATTTCAAGCACCCTATAAAAAAACAACAATAGCTGTACTCCTGGACCGCTTTAGTGGTTTGCTGGCATTAGGAGTTATATTATCCTTATATGGAGCATTTGTACTGGAGAACAAATTTTGGGAAGTATTGTTGATAGCAGGTTCTATATTAGCTATTCTCTCTCTTTACCTTGTTGTTCGCTTTTTTTTTAAAGAATTTTTACCTGGGTTTTGGTCAACTTTTGCCTGGGGTATGGCAGTACAAATTTTTCAGGTGGTATGTCTTTACTGTGTGCTTTTAAGTTTGAATATTACACTTCAACCGGAATGGATATTTATTTTTTTAGTGGCTTCTGTTGTTTCTGTTTTACCCATTTCACTTGGTGGCGGATTGGGTACCAGAGAATTTGTATTTGTTCAAGGTGCTGCATTTTTTCAATTTGATAAACATACACAGGCACTGGCTTTGATAGTTAGTTTATTGTTTTATGTTAGTAATCTTATGTCTTCTGTCTGGGGAGCATATTTTGTTTTTCATGATCCTTTAAAAGAAAACAGTATTTAGCATTTAAATTTGTGCACCATAATTAATGCCTGTGCTACAAAAAAAGAAAGCAGACCTGTTTTTTTGGTTTTTGATGTTTCTTTCCATCATTCTTTTATTTCCTTCTTTAGGCAGACCTGATCTTTGGATATATGATGAAGTTCGAAATGCACAATGTGCAAGAGAAATGTGGGAAAGAAATGACTGGATTGTTCCCACTTTCAATGGATACTTACGGGATTTAAAACCACCCTTACATTATTATTTTATGTTTGGAGGTTTTGAAATATTTGGTGCAACAGAATGGGGTGCCCGCTTTTTTTCAGCCATTTTTGGTGTTTTCACCATTGCTATTACTTATATTTTTACTGCACGTTATTCAACAAAATGGCATGCATTTGTGTCGTCTGCTATTTTATTATCCTCTACACATTGGTTGTTTGAATTCAGGATGTCGGTTCCTGATCCTTATTTAATTTTCTTTAATACATTATCCATTTTTACTGCTTTTGCTTACTTCACAGAAAAAAAAATCTATTGGTTACTCATAAGTGCTGTGTCATTTGGATTAGGAATGCTGGCAAAAGGACCGGTAGCTCTTGTATTACCGGCATTAGCTTTATTGGTTTGGCTGATATGGCAAAAAAAATGGAAAGAGATTTTTCATTGGCATATTCTTGCAGCTGCTATCGTTACATTAGCTGTAGCAGTGCCATGGTATATATTAGTGCACCAGGCTACTGATGGTGCCTGGACCCGCGGATTTTTTCTGGAACATAATGTGGGAAGGTTTTCCGAACCCATGGAAGGCCATGGCGGATTATTTATACTTGTTCCTCTTTTTGTATTACTTGGTTTATTACCAGCCTCTGTATTTACCGGTGAATCTATAAAAAATTTTAAAGAACGATATTCTAAATCTTTTCTGCAGCTTTCCTTATGTGTTGGAGTTGTGTTTATATTTTTTTACAGTATTTCAGGAACCAAATTGCCAAATTATCCTATGCCTTGCTATTCTTTTGTTGCCATTGTTTTAGGTTATTATATCTCAGAAGCAATGATCAATAAAGAAAAAACAAAACTTTATCCGTTTTTAATTCTTTTGGTGATCAATTTAGCCTTACCAATAGGATTGTATTTTGGATTAAAGAACGAGATTGAAACCAAAGGATATGAAGCTTATGCTTTTGTCATATTGATACTTACCATAGCAGCAGCAGTATCAACATACATTTATAAAAAAAGAGGATTTGCCAAA
>JACDAZ010000324.1 GCA_013695175.1 Flavisolibacter sp.
CTATTGGTCCGCACCGGGGCGATAATATGACTGATGAACAACTGGAGGAAAACAGGAAAATTGTACATCGTGCATGGAAAAAAGGATATGATCATATACGTCACTCGTTATGGAATGGATACTACCAGGGATGGGATCTGAATCCTGCTCAATTGCCCATGCGTTATACAGCTGTTTTTGCTTTCTTTTTAGAAAGCTATGATGATGCAGTTGAACGTTTGAAAACTTTTGTTGAAAAAGCAGCACGTGCTACTTTAATTGGTGATGTATTTGATGATGCAGCTACAGGACAGGGATTAATGAACTTCTTTTTAAAAGCATTAAACAGTGGTGCTATTACAGAAGAAGAAGTAATGAGAACGGGTCTTACCATGGAGGAAATCAGAGGTCGTTCCTTTAAGAAAATTCTGGAAAACAGAACGAAATAAATGGAGGTTTGGAAGTTCATACAGCAAAAACTAAATCAAAACCTGCACGTTATTTTACTTTGGGTGCTCCAAAGTGAAGGTAGTTCTCCGGGAAGAAGAGGATTTAAAATGGCTGTTAGTGAAGATGATGATTTTGTAGGAACAATTGGCGGGGGAATTATGGAACATAAGTTGGTAGAAAAAGCCAAAGCCATACTTGCAGATGCTTCAGCAGAAATTACTTTACAAAATCAATATCATGATAAACTTCGCGGAAAAGATCAATCCGGAATGATTTGTTCCGGTAAACAATTAATCGCTTTTGTTCCATTAAGAAGTCGCGATAAAATTTGGGTAAATGAATTAATTATTCAAAATCCACTACATTTTTATTTACAGCTCTCTAAAAAAGGAATTTCTATTTACCGTCAAGATGAAAATATTGTAGCAGGTTTAGATTTTAAAAATGATGAACAATGGATTTATTCTGAAAAGCTGGATCAAAGGCCGGTTATTCATATAATAGGTGGCGGACATGAGGGATTAGCACTTTCTGAACTCATGCATTACCTGGATTTTTATATTAAAATTTATGATAACCGTCCGCAGTTAAACACGATGGAGCAAAACAAGTTTGCTCACGAAAAACATATTGTGGACTACGAAAATATAGGAGAGCTGGTAACAGATAATGAAGAAGAATATGTTGCTATTATGACCTTTGGTTACCGGGATGATAAGATTGTTTTTAAGCAACTGCTTAATAAAAAATATTATTATTTAGGAATGCTTGGAAGTGAATCAAAAATTAAAACACTTTATAAGGAATTAGAGGAAGAGGGAGTTCTTCCTCTAATAAAGCCAAATTTCCACATACCTATAGGAATAAATATCTTTAGTAAAACATCAAAAGAAATAGCAGTAAGTATAGCAGCAGAAATTATAAAAGAAAAAAATAAGCATTTGCCTACGGGGAGAAGTAAAAGATGAACATATCTGCTTTATCAAATGAACAAAGAGCATTGGCGGTTCAACGTTTAACTGCACTATGGGCATTTACTGAAAGTGGTTTAGGAGGTGTATTACATGCCTTGAAACTTCCTTTTACCGGGTTAATGGTGGGTGGTTTAGCTGTGATCCTTATAACATTTATTGGGTACTTTTCCAATGGCAGGTACAAACAAATTCTGCAAAGCCTTTTTATAGTATTACTTGTGAAAGCTGCAGTTAGTCCGCATACACCCTTTCCTGCTTACGTTGCTGTTTCCTTCCAGGCTGTTGCCGGTTTTATAATTTTCAGTTTAATGCGTATTAATTTTATTAGTATTTTATTATTCAGTTTAGCAGCCATGATACAATCTGCTATTCAAAAATTAATCATACTTACTTTCTTCTTTGGAGCTTCCTTTTGGAAAGCAGCAAATGAATTAGGAAATTATATTGCTAAACAATTTTCCATAACAACTTTAGAAGGAAGTTACTGGCTGATTGGACTATACCTTGGAATTTATATAACGGGTGCGATTGTTATTGCTTTTGTAGCATACAATACCATTAAAAGATTTTCATTAGATCACCAGCCCCAACAATTTGATTTGAATTTTTCAGTACAGCTTCAACCAAATAAAAGAGCTAATAAAAAGGTTTATTCCATCCTCATCTTTTTCGCATTTCTGTCACTCATATTTTTGTTGTTGCCAACAAACGGAAAAGTTTCTTTTTCTTTACTATATACCTTTATCTGGACCATTACAGCAATCGTATTCTGGTATATAGTTTTAAATCCTCTTCTAACGAAACTTATTCTTAAAATTTTAAGGCAAAGAGAATCAGCTTATACAAATCAGGTTAATTCCACTTTTCTATTTCTGCCGGCTTTACAACAAATTGCTGTTTATTCGTGGGTAAAAAGTAAAAATGTGCCGGGTATCCGAATCAGCAACTTCATTCTTCTTTTAATAAACTATACATTAACTTATACAGAACCGGTTGAAACTGCTCAGGAATTTAAAAACACACAATAGCAAACCATTTTCTATTTGCTTTTAAATATTCAAAATCTTATGTGATTTATATATCAATGACTACGATTTCTGTAAAATGATTTAAATTCCCTGACTCAAAGTAGTTTACATGAAATACAGTCAGATCCAGAATTTTATAAATGGAAAATTTGTTCCTTCCGATAGTTCCAGGTTTTTACAGGTCATTTCACCATTAGATGGACAGGAACTTTCAAAAGTCCCTATGTCCAATAGCACAGATTTGAATAATGCTGTTTCTGCAGCAAACGAAGCTTTTTCAAAATGGAGCAAAACACCTATAAAGGAAAGGGTTCAGGTTTTCTTTAAATATAAATACCTGCTTGAGCAAAACCTGCAGGAGTTGGCACAATTGGTACATGAAGAAAATGGTAAAACAATAGGTGAAGCCATTGCTGAAATTGAAAAATGTGTAGAGCTTTCTGAATTTGCCTGCTCACTACCACAATTGGTAACCGGTGAAATTTTAGAAGTAAGTAGGGGGGTGGAATGCAGAACTGAGCATGTTCCACTTGGCGTTGTAGCATCCATAGTTCCTTTTAATTTTCCAAGCATGGTTCCCAACTGGACCATTCCCAATGCATTGGCACTGGGTAATTGTATGATTTTGAAACCAAGTGAAAAAGTTCCATTAAGTGCAGGGCGTATTGCAGAATTATTAAAAGAAGCCGGGTTGCCTGATGGTGTATTTAATATTGTGCATGGTGATGTGGAAATGGTTGAAGCTATTTGTGATCACCCGGATATAGAAGCTGTTTCATTTGTAGGATCTACCAAAGTGGCAAAAATTGTATATCAGCGTGCCACAAATACTTATAAAAGATGCCTTGCATTGGGTAGTGCAAAAAATCATTTAATGGTAATGCCCGATGCTATTCCCGGCATG
>JACDAZ010000331.1 GCA_013695175.1 Flavisolibacter sp.
AGGAGATTATCCTGAAACTCAGTTTTATACAACAGAAACACAGGCTATACTAGCACTCAATGCTGCTTACCAGCCGCTTGCCTTTACTAACTCCAACAACAACCGTTTATGGGTTTTTGGAGATGTGGCTTCAGATGATTCAGAAAAAGGCGGCGACCCAGGCGACCAGGCTGATGTTGAATTAATAGATCAGTTTAATATTACTCCCATCAATGGTAATCTGGAGGCTATGTGGAGCTTATTATATGAAGGAGTTACCCGTTGTAATATAGTATTGAAAAAAGTGCCTGCCATCAATATGAACGAGGTGCTTAAAATGAGGCTTTTGTCTGAGGCTCATTTTTTAAGAGCTTATTATTATTTTACTCTCGTTAATCTCTTTGGTGATGTACCTGTAATCCTGGAACCATTAAATGCAGATCAACTTCAAATTTCTCAATCAACCAAAAAACAAATTTTTGAAACGGTTATTGAAACCGACCTCATTGTAGCATCAAACACTTTACCGTCAATATATACAGGTGCAAATGTTGGCCGTGCAACTAGCGGCGCTGCAAAAGCTTTATTAGCAAAAGCATATTTATTTCAAAATAAATGGGCAAATGCAGCAAGCACAGCAGAACAAGTTATTAATTCTGGTGTATATGAACTCCTGCCTTTATATTCTCAAAATTTCAATGCCAATTTTAGAAATAACAAAGAATCCATTTTTGAAGTACAACATCTTACAGCTCAAAATCCGCAAACAGGAAACTCCTTAAACCAATATTTTGCCCCGCGAATAGATGGAGGTTATTTTTTTAATGCACCTACACAGGATTTTGTAAATGAATTTGAAAAAACTTCTTCTGATGTTTATGATCCACGGTTAGATTATACAGTAGGGCGTGACAGCATGCCCTGGTTCAACGGATTATTATTTAATAAAGAGTGGTCCCCTACCGGGTATCTTACTAAAAAACATCAACAGCCATTGTCACAAATTTCTAAAGCGCTTAAGGGTGATGCCAGCATTAATTATGTAGCTATTCGTTTTGCTGATGTATTGTTATGGTATGCAGAAGCATTGAATGAATCGGGACGTACTATAGAAGCCCTTGTACCATTAAATCGTGTAAGAAAAAGAGCAAGAGAAAGTTATTTATTTGATAATGGACTTTCTGGTTTTGGTAATGTACCTGTAGGTCTATTACCAGATGTAATATTGACGAACCAGGCAGATGTGCGAACTGCTATACAACACGAAAGAAGAGTTGAGCTTGGATTTGAATTTCATCGCTACTTCGACATCATACGGTGGGGGACCGTATTTGCAACTGATGCTATGAGCGATCGACTAAACTTTAATTATTCAAAACATAAACATTTTCCTATACCTCAAAGTGAACGGGATAGAAATAAAGCACTCTATCCTTAATTCAAACTTTTTTTTAAACACTAAAATTTATATTTATTATGACGACTTTATTTAACAAATTTAAGTTTTTCAAAATCACCCTGATTTTCACTTTTATGATGGGGATTTTCTTTATTTCATGCAGTAAAGACGATACTCCACCTCTACCACCCGCAGATAAAACAGAGTTACAAGCTACTATAACATCTGCCCAGGCAATGTTTGACGTTTCTATAGAGGGCACCAAACCCGGGCAACATGAAGTGGGTTCAAAAGCGCCTTTCAAAACAGTTTTAGATGCGGCAAAAGCTGTTTCAGCAGATCCCAGTGCTACACAAGCTGCAGTAACCAATGCAAATGCCCAATTAAAAGCGGCAATGGATGCGTACCAGGCTCGTAAGATCAATGAAATTGCAGCTGCCAATCTTATTGGCTTTTGGAAAATGAATGGAAATGCCAGCGATTCTTCAGGTAAAAATAATCATGGGACATTAAAAGCAGGTCATGCTTATTATGGAGCAGGAACGCCTACTCTCAGTGCAGATCGATTTGGAAGGGCAAACATGGCGTACTTTTTTGATAAAGGTGGAAATATAGAAGTTCCCTATAAATCGGCTCTTAATTCTCAGCAAATGACTATCAGCGTCTGGGTTAAGAAATCTGCGCCAGCCAGCAGAACTATAAATACTGATACTTATACAATCGCATCACTAAACCGTTGGAACGGATACAAATTTCAATTACAGTCAGCTAATAAATTCTTTTTAACTGTAAAAGCAGTAAATAATACAGATACAGTGTATCATGATCGTGATGCTGAAGTTGCAGTATTAGATAATGATGTATGGTATCATGGAGTAGTAACATACAAAGCTGGGGTAATGAATTTTTATGTTAATGGAGATCTGGTAAAATCATGGACTAATACTCCTGGTAATCCGGTAACCCTTTCATCTCCAATAAATTTTGTTATAGGACAAGACCTTCCAACAAGTGTTTATACTAATGTAGAAGGAGATTTCTATGTGAATTGGGGTGGTTTCTGGACAGGTAATTTGGATGATTTTATGTATTATAATGTTGCCTTAGATGGACCACAGGTAAAGTCAATTTATGAAAATCAAAAAACACTTTAATTTTTGAAGGGATATATAGTAAAGCCCTTATAGTAATTAAACTACTATAGGGGCTTTTTATCAAATTTTTTGTAGATGAATTTTTTGAAGCAATACTGGTATATTCCGGCTTTACTTTTTTTCAACCTATCCTGCAGTACTACTACAGCAAAAACAAAAGAATTAATTTTCAGAAGTTCCAATAATAATCAGGAAATAAATTTTATTACTGCAATAAAGAATCAATGGAATCATGATCATCCCACATCACTTGTACATATGCAGCCAATACCTGAAGGGCAATCTAGTGAAGAAGTTATTCTTGCGGCTGTTGTAGGCCAAAATGATTTAAAAGATTGAAAGCTGAATTAAACATAGGAATTATTGGAGCAGGAAGCTTTGCAGCTTTTGCAACTCAAAGTTTTTTAAAAATAAAAGGAATAAAAATTATTGCTGTATCCGATGTAAATGAACACGTTGGAAAACAGCTTGCAAAAAAATTGAGTGCAAAATTTTTTACAGCGTATGATGATCTTTTAGTGGATACTGATGTTGACCTGGTTTATATAGCAACACCTCCCTTTCTTCAATTTGAAATTTCCAAAAAATCATTGCTTGCGGGTAAACATGTACTTTGTGAAAAGCCTGCTGCCTTACGAAATAGTGAAGTGAAAGAATTGAAAATTCTAGCTATAAAGCTCAAGCTTTTATATGTAGTTAATCTCATGCAGCGTTACAATCACTTGTATAAGGTGATTAAATTTATTATAGATCAAAAATTAATGGGCAATTTCCTTCATGGCTTTTTCGAAAATTATGCAAGTGATGAAAATTTACATAAAGAACACTGGTTTTGGGATGAGACTAAAAGCGGAGGAATATTTATTGAACACGGCGTTCATTTTTTTGACATGTTTAGCGGATGGCTGGGGAAAGGTTTGGTGATAAAATCTTTACAGTTACAACGCAAGTATTTAACGACAACCATTTATGACCGGGTGCAGGCAACAGTATTATACGATGAGGGTACAGTAAATTTTTATCATGGTTTTAATCAGCCTAAAATTTTAGACAGGCAAGAGATGAGATTACAATTTGAAAGAGGCGATATCACTTTATATGAGTGGATACCGGTTAAGATGAAACTTCACGGACTGTTTACAAACGAACAATTGAAAAAAATTACTGAATTGATTGGGTCTTGCTCCATAATAAAGCATAACAGGAGCAATCAAATAAAAGAAAAAGCAATAGGAAAATTTGCTGATATCATCTTTGATGAACATGTTACAATAAAATGTGGCAACAGACAGGAAAAGCAAAATCGTTATCAGCAAATGCTTATGGATATGTTGCAAGATCAATGGAGCTGGATAAAGAATGGTAATCATATAAGAATAATAACCGAAGATAATGCTATAGAAGCTTTAAGTATGGCAGAGCATGCAAAACAGATAGCACAAAAATTTTAATTGTAGTATGACAGGTGGAGGTCCTTTAAATATAACACTTTCTGTAGTCTTATTCATTTACAAACAAGCATTTCAATACTATAATATGTGCTATTCTGCTACTCTTGGTTTTTTATGCTTTCTTAATTATGACTGTAGTAGTGGTACAGAAAAAGATTATTGAGAAAGGAGTTTAAGTGATAAAACAATTTTCTATAAAAAAATATTGATGTACGCAGCACTAATCATTGCCGTAGTAACATTCATATATCCATTTATTTGGATGATTGGTGCTTCTTTAGCGCCTATGCACGAGGTAAGAAAAATGATTTTAAGGCCGAATCAACCGGAATTTGGCAATTTTAAAAATAAGAGCCGATGAATGAGAAAAAGAAGTTATGTTCCCAATGTGGTTTATACCTGTGGCTTATTACTTCATGGTGATATGCTGGTTATTCCTTATGCAGTTTCAGATTCAGCCACAGGCTTTGCTACTGTTGATATTAAAGAATTACTTGAGGAAATGAAAATTTAAAATAATAAAATGAGAAAAGATCTACAGTTTTTGCTTTGTTTTATAGCTATCAGCTGCATGGCTGTTACCTGTAAAAAGCAATCAGCAGCACTTCCCGTTGTTCCAGATAATAATAACCTTGTGAATTTGAGCCATCTGGATTATTTATATACACCTCTTACTTTTTTAACGGGAACAAAGGCGGCAGGAATATTTATTTATGCAGAGGCTCCGGATTATCGTCTTGTAACTGATGCCGATGAAGGTTTTACTTGTGTAGATGATGTAGCAAGGGCAGTACAGGTGTATGTACGAAGTCCCCGGTTTGATTCAGATACTTCTGTTCGAAATAAAGTATTCAATCTAATCAGGTTTGTATTGGAAATGCAATCTGATAACGGCTATTTTTATAATTTTATATTCCCGGATCTTAGTATCAATAAAAATGGTATAACAAGTCGCAATGAACCTAACTGGTGGTCGTGGCGTGCATTATATACACTTACTGAGACAAGCCCTTTGATAAGAATTAAAGATGCTCAACTTGCTGATGAAATGGAAGCTGCAATTTCTAAACTTATTACTAAAATAAAAACTGATCTTGCTCCTATTCCAAAAACTACAAAAATTGTAACAGGTATAACAGTGCCTGAATGGTTGCCTGCAGGAAGTGGTACAGATCAGGC
>JACDAZ010000073.1 GCA_013695175.1 Flavisolibacter sp.
TAGTTGAATTTTCAATGGATGACTGGCAGCAAGACTTTCATATGAATTTATTAAAGGCGGTAAAAGGCTGTCAAAAGCTCCCAGGTAATGATTATAACCTAAAGCAATTAGTTTGTCCAATGTAAATTCATTTTCTTTTTCCAACTCCTGGATGGCAAAAACCGACCTGAAATTTTCTTCTTCAGGAGCCATGTATGCAGGAAAATCTTTTTTATTTATTGAATTAAAACCTGCTACACTGTAGGGTGTGGAATTGCAGTTTTGTAACCATCCCTTTGAAGGATTTATTACATGAACAATTTCATTTAGTTCATGAAAACCCTGCCATTCTGTATCTTTTATACTCCCATCAACAGGCAGGTTCCAATTGTATTTGGAGTTTCTTTTTGGTATGAAGTTTCCATGCCAATAAGCAATAGCTCCAAATTTATCAGCATATAATGTATTGGTGCTTTGGTTTGCCTTCATTTTCATAACCTCCTGAAACTCTTTAAAATTTCTTGTTTTCATTCGCTGCCATGATTGAATAAGACCGTTGACTGATCGTGAATTTTCTTTCAGTGTCAACCAATTGTTATCTTTCTTTCCCATCACCGGACCATGGTGGGTTGCATACGTAGTTATTGATTTTACTCCTTTATGCTTTATAGAAAAAGATTGTTGTTTACTTATTACAGGATTTAAACTATCCGAATAAGTATAAAGAATTTCATTTCCATTTCTGCTGATCTTTTCTTTATAAACATCTGCTGCATCTGCCTGCGAAGATGTATGCATCCAGCCATGATTTTCACCAAAACCCTGGAAAACAAAAAACTGTCCCCAGGTTACAGCACCATAGGCATTTAACCCTTCTTCACTAATAATGTGAGCTTCCATTCTGTAGTCAAATGTTACATGTGGATTTATGTACAACAAAGCTTTTTTTGATTCGGTTTTAGATGGTGCTATAGCAAATGCATTTGAGCCTGTTGCTTCTGTTTCAGGTTGTGGCTTTACTTGTACTGCAGTTAGTTTTAATTGATCACCATACATTTCATTCAGGTCCTGCATGGTTAAACCACCTGTTTTGATAGCAATATAAGCACCATCAGTAAACATCAGGGGATACCATGGTTCAAATTTTCTGATAGCTTTTGGTTGTACATCTATATTTATAAGAAGATAATAATTAATACCATCAGCAAAAGCATGTAATAAAGATTTTAACCAATCCGGGCTTTGATGATATTCAGCAATAGCTGCTGTTGAATCATAAAGGAGTTTCATTTTTAAATCATGAAGCAGGTAAGCTTCACCTTCAACTTCTGTCATTCTACCCAGTTGCATCAGGTAATTTCGCTCCACCCTTTCAAAACTTTCTTCGCATTGTGCATACATTAATCCAAACACTGCATCAGCATCTGTTTTACCATAAATATGTGGTATGCCCCAGCTATCCCTTACAATAGTTACTCTTGAAGCCTGTTGTTTATATTTCTGCAGGTCTTCATCTTTTTGTTTTGAGGAACAGGCAATAGAAATAAATAGGAAAATAAGCAGTTTCTTCATGTCTTAAGATGAATCTGAGCTAAGTTAAACATTAGAATTGACCGCTTTTACCAATTATATGCGCATTCCATATTAAATTATTTTATCATTTAGTTGAAAAAACGTACTTTAATTTTTTAATCAACTTTTTCAACCAAAAATACTTGCTCATGTTACCTCCTTTTTCAGAGGACAATGCTGATGATCAGCAAAAACCTGAAGCTGAAAATTCATCATCAAAACAACTGGATTTTTCACCAAGAATCTTTTCATTAGATGTATTACGTGGTATAGCAGTATTGGCTGCATTATTTGTAAGCATCTGGTTATTTGGTGGGTTTAGTACAAACAAACAAAATGGTCTTTTACTTGAATCAAAAGGATTTGATTACAGGCTTTATGGAGCAATGAATCTTTTACTGGAGGGAAAGATGCGAGCCTTAATAGCTCTTGTTTTTGGAGCAGGAATGTTACTATTTCTTACAAAGGATAATGTAAAAGGGGCAGTATCTAACAATGATTTTTTTATAAGAAGACAACTATGGTTGATCATTTTAGGAATCATTAATGGGATACTTCTTTTATGGTCGGGAGATGTTTTATTTCATTTAGGAATTATGGGAATATTGCTTTTCCCATTTGTAAGGTTATCAGCAAGAGGTTTGGTAATTGCTTCTGTAGTTGTATTATTTATTTATAGTGGCAAAAACTATTGGCGTTATGATGACGATAAAAAAGCTTATGGAAAATATGTAGCAGTTACAAAGCTGGAAAAAAAGATAGAACAGGATTCTATTGCAAAATTTGCTGCAGGTGCTAAAGATATAAAAAAAGATACGCTTACTAAAAAACAACAAAACGAAAAGCAAGCCTGGAC
>JACDAZ010000361.1 GCA_013695175.1 Flavisolibacter sp.
GCCATGATTAGTAAGATGGCTGCGGCATAAATTTTTCTTCTATTTCATTTAAATAACAGCATGAAAAACAATAATGCAGACCCTTATAATGGAGAAAACAGGTCAAGTGGAGACAGAACATCCAACCATCCCGAAAGAGACAGAATGGATTTAAAAGATTCCAAACATGATCAGGAGCGTTTACAGGGTGATGAAGCTACCATTGAATTACCCGATGTAAAAGATATTCCGGGACAGGAATTTGTGCAGGTTCCACCGCTCGGCATGTTAGCGGATACAACTATTTCTTCTGCCGATGAAGAAGGTGAAGGATTGTTTGAAGATGACGAAGAAGATGAGAATGATATTGTATTAGGTACAGAGGCTGACATTTCAAAACAAGAAAAGAATATGCTTGAAAAGGCAGAAAATTTTCTTCCCACAAAGGACGAAGTAAGACTTGAAAGAGCTTCTTTAGATTCAACTGATTTTGAAGGTGAAGCTTTGAACGAAAGATCCTTCGGCGAAGAAAGAAGCGGAAATGATCTTGACATTCCCGGAACTAAAGATGAAACTAATACTGATGCTCTTGGACATGGAGATGAGGAGAATAAGCATTTCAGTCTTGGAAGTGACGAAAATGATCTTAATGAATCAAAATTCACTTGACAATTTTTCCTGAACTAAGGAATTCTGACATAAATTCTGAAATTTTTTCAGTCTCTTTTTGGATGGCATTTCCCTTGATTTGCTCTTTTACAAATTGATCTAAAAACATCTTTAATAATTTTTAAAAAAGGAGGTTTTATGTCACTTGTAAGAAAAATGAACGGTTTCATGAGCTTATATTTTAACGACTAAATTCAATTTTAATACCTCTTCTTAGTAGAGGGCACCTTTTTTGTGGAAGTATCAATTCATCTTAAAAATTTTCCCAGATGAACAAAAGAACCGTATCTGTAATCAATATTGCTTTTGGAGTCGTATTAGGGATACTTATTACTGGATCATTAGCATTTACAGAATATAAAAAGAATGACAGGAAGAATAGTGATCCGTTAATTACTTATGCTCCTCCTGCTATTCCAGATAAAATAAGTTTTGCAGGAGAGAATGTACCAGTTGAAAGATGGGATGTAAGAGAACGCTTTGACAGGGAACTTTTATATAATTATTATAATAAGGCAAACATTCTGTATTTAATGAAGCTCTCGAACAGGTATTTCCCTGTAATTTCTGAACGTTTAAAAGCCAATGGTATACCAGATGATTTTAAATATTTATGTGTAGCAGAAAGCAATTTACTGGCAGGAGCAGTATCCCGTGTAGGAGCTACAGGCTTTTGGCAGTTTATGGATGGTACAGCACCCGGTTATGGTTTAGAGGTCAACAGCCAGGTGGATTTCAGGCAGGATCTTATAAAATCAACAGACGCAGCATCTAAGTATTTAAAACAAGCTTATCAAAAATTTGGAAACTGGACCGCTGCTGCAGCTTCTTATAATTGTGGACAGGGAGGTTATAACGGACAAGCAACATTCCAGGGAACTAATAACTATTATGATTTGCAGCTACCAGAAGAAACAAATCGTTATATGTTTAGAATATTAGCTTTCAAGCATATTATGGAAAATGTTGGATCGTTAGGTTTTGAACTAAAAAATGAAGATGCTTATCATGAAATTCCATTCAGATCGGTTACTGTTAATAGTTCAATTCCAAATCTTGCACAATTTGCAAAAACCCATGGCACCACATATAAAATTCTAAGGCAAATGAACCCATGGATCAAAGGCAGAACTTTAAATGTGACTGGTGGTAAAACTTATACACTTAAACTACCGGCACAATAGTGACTTTTGGATTTTACTTTAAAAAATATAAACGAATTTATTTCAACTTCAAGTTTTCCGTAAGGAAAGCAAGTGCACAATAGGAAAATAAATTTCTTATGTTTTTGAGAAACTATTATTTACTGTTAATTCAATAGCAGGATTATATAGTTCAAACAAAAAATATAAAAGTAGTGAGTAAAAATTTCAATTAAACATTCTTTCATTCAACTTGTTACCTTTAATCTAACTGTACAACATGAATCTGCCGGATCTTTCATCACCTTGGTGGTTTACAATAGCAACAATGGTAGTATTTGCTGTAGTAATAGGTCGTTATTTTTTAATAGCAGGATTATTTTATTGCATTTTTTACCTGTGGTTTCCGGCAAAGTGGCAGCAACGCAAAATAAATGCCCGATCGTATAAAAAAGATCAGTTTAAAAAAGAAGTAAAGTGGAGCATCATAACAGCTCTTTTATTTGCTGTAGCCGGTAGTATAACTGCTATATTATGGCAACAAGGATATACAAAAGTATATTTGGATTCAACAGAATATAGCTGGTGGTGGATGCCTGCAAGTTTAATAATTGCTATGCTTATCCATGAAACTTATTATTATTGGCTCCACCGGTGGATGCATCATCCAAAGGTTTTTAAACATGTACATAAAGTACATCACGATAGTAATATAACCTCTCCCTGGACAGCTTTTTCTTTTCATCCATGGGAAGGATTTTTTCAAGCTATATTTCTTCCTGTATTACTTTTATTTCTGCCGATGCATTTATATATACTGATCATATACTTAACTATAATGACTTTCAGTAGTGTTATCAATCATTTAGATATTGAAGTTTACCCGAAAAATTTCAGCAATAATTTTTTTGGCAAATGGTTTATAGGGGCAACCCACCATTCACTGCATCACAAACAGTTTAAATATAATTACGGTTTATACTTTACTTTTTGGGATAAATGGAAAAAAACTGAAAGTCCATTATACCAGCAACTTTTTAAAGAAAAAACCGATAGTCAATTGAAGTAAACAATTACTTGTCTTCTACTTTTCCATTTACCAAACTTTTCCATTGCAGTTTTGCAAAACCTGTAATAAGCACCGATAGCAACTACTTCATTATCTTGTGCTCCCTCTACGTCTTTAAACTTTTTTGATGCTTCTGTATTTGTTTGCGCACCTTCTTCCTGCTCAGGTATATTGTCTTCAGGCTTTTTATTCATAATCAATAAAAGCAAAAAGTCATGCCAGTGAGCATGACTTTATTTTCAATATCTCTATTTTAAATAGATAATTTTCCTTCAGCGCCTTCAGCCAGTTTTTTTCCTGTTACAATTGATGCGGCCTGTTTTATAAAATGTACCATTTTTCCTGTTTCAGCTTCCCAATAATATACATTTAATGGTTTTACTTTCAATAAAGAAATATTGGGATCGTCAACACCATCAGGAAAATATGCTTTTACAACAGAACTCCATTTATTTTTCATCGTTTGCTTATCAGTAACAACTGCTGCTGATCCCCAAACATCCAAATAGCTGGATTTACCTGGATGAGCATATACAAGATGCACCATTCTTTCTTTTACAACTTCTTCAACTTTTATAGATCTTATATCAGTAAAAAACCACAAGGTTCCATCGTCTTCTACTTCTATTGTTGCCATAGGCCTGGTATGTTCCCGCTCATTTGTAGTTTCTGTAATAAACATACATATCCTTATATCTTCAACCAGTTTTTTAAACTTATCCAGTGCATCTCTATTTTCTAAATGTTTTTCCATATCCTGTTTTTTTATACTTAATAAACAAAATAATATGCCACAATGTTTACTGTTGTTCAACCAATACCTGTTCAGGTATTAAACCAATTTTTTGGGAATGAAGTATGGCTTCAGTACTGTGTTGAAAAAAACAACAGGCCACGCCTGCAGATTCAATATTTGAGAGAATTAAATGCGTATTTTCTTTATTAACCTCATGCACATCTCTTATATATACAGCATGAATTTGTTTGGGGAAATGTTTTACTACAGCTTCATAAATCTGTGGATCGTGTTGCGAGCTATCACCCAACAAAACAAAACGTTGTCTTGGATAATTTTCAAGGATACGTACTATTCGGGTAAATTTTGTTTGATGGTTATTTTGCCCGGTTTTAAAGAGTTGCGTCCATTGCTTTAAGACATTTAATAAAAACACCCCCCTGGGTAGTCCATTTACTGTAGTAAACTCTAACAAAAAATCATATAAATTCCATTCACTGCTTGATACATAAAAAAATGGATTAGGAGCCTCGGGTGTTGTAAGACCAGCAGTTAATAATTGGTAATGTTTTACTACCCCTTCAAATGGTTTTCTTGTTCTTGCATGTTTTGTAAATAAAAGATATAGCCTTTTACGAAGGTTGGCAGAATGAGAAATAAGAAATGTGTCATCAATATCAGAGATATATCCATATTGGGTAAAATGAGGAATATAAATTGATCCCTTGCCCTCTGCTTTTATTCCTCCCACCTCATTAAGCAAATGCACAGTCAATTCATGCCATCCTTGTTCAAGTTCACCTTCATCTTTCCACTCAAATTTAAAAAACCCATTTTTGTCCCCTTTCGCATATATTTTTCGACCTTTCCATTCGGTTTGCAATGTTGCATCCGGTAAAGTCCTGACTATAAAAAGTCGTAACAGTGAAAATGAATTTTTTAATAAGCTTTTGGTGTATTTGTGCTGTGGCATAGGACTTAAGGAAAATATATGCCCCATTATCATTAACTGGTGAGATTGCCCATAACCATGGTACAATTTTATTGTTGTCTGGTCAGTTAATCCCAACCAATTTAAAAAACGAGTCTTAACAGATTTCTTTTGCACTGGGTTTACAGTTGCCATATGTGAAAGAGAATATACAATAAGTATGCAGAAAGATGAGGCATTAAAAATTTTATTTGTTATCAACCCAATTTCAGGAGGTAAAGAAAAAACCGATTGGGAAGAGCAAATCCGGAAATATTTCAAAAACTCAATTCATGCTATTGAGATTTTCCTATTGTCAGGAACAAATGATACCACATCTATTTTACATTACCTTGAAACAGTAAAACCCAATAGAGTTGTAGCGGTTGGAGGTGATGGAACTGTGAAGTTATTAGCGGAAATTCTTGTTGACAAAAATTTGCCTTTGGCTATTATACCTGCCGGTTCTGCAAATGGTATGGCTAAAGAATTAGACATTCCGTCAGATATTGATAAAGCTTTGGAAATAGTTGTTTCCGGAATAGAAAAATCTATTGATCTTATTTGTATAAATGAAAAGGAGCTGTGTATTCATTTAAGTGATATTGGACTGAATGCAATGTTAGTTAAGGCTTTTGAAAAATCTGAAAAACGTGGAATGTGGGGATATGGTCAAGCCATATTTAAAGCCATGTGGCATAAACAAAAAATGTATGTAACAGTAACAACTGATAATGGTTCTTTTAGAAGAAGAGCTTTTATGGTAGTAATTGCAAATGCTAGAAAATATGGAACAGGTGGCAATATTAATCCTGAAGGAGATGTTGCTGATGGTGTTTTTGAAATTGTGTTGTTAAGAAAGATAAACCTGATAGAAATAATGAAAGCCTTGCTTACTGATAAATCTTTTCATCCAAAAAGAATAGAAGTTTTACATACAACAAAAGCTGAAATCAAATCTTTAAAAAGGGCTTATTTTCAAATAGATGGCGAGTACAAGGGTAAAATCAATACCATTAAAGCTGAAATTTTGCCGGGTGTATTAAAAATGATGTTGCCTCAGCCATAAATGGCACAATATTTTTACCTCTTCTACAAATTGTATATTATGGACAGATTAGAATTAAAAGGACGCTGGAATGAATTAAAAGGTAAAGTGAAACAAGCTCATGGTGACTTTACTGATGATGAATTAAGATATGAAGATGGTAAAGAAGATGAACTATATGGTCGTATGCAGACTAAACTAGGTAAAACAAGAGAACAAGTAGTTGATTGGCTAAGAGGTTTAGATAAAAGATAATTCATTCATTTAAAGCAGAAAGCATTCACCACGGTGGATGCTTTTTTTATGTTATTTATCTGAAAACCAACAGCTTTATCTTTGCCTTATGCATTATGTTTCAGCTAAAAATCTTGAAAAATCCTATGGAATCAAACCTTTGTTTAAAAATCTGGATTTTCACATAAGTGAAGGAGATAAAATAGCCCTTATTGCCCGTAATGGTACGGGAAAGTCAACATTATTAAAAATCATTGCAGGCATAGATATGCCTGATGAAGGTGAAATTTGGGTTCATAAAGATGTAGATATTGCTTTTTTTGAACAGGAACCTAAGCTGCAGGACAATAAAAATATTTTAGAAAACATCTTTGATCATGACAATCCCATTATAAATGCTATTAGAG
>JACDAZ010000378.1 GCA_013695175.1 Flavisolibacter sp.
GCCTGTAATCCCAATGGAATACCTAAATACCAATAAAGCAACAAAAAGATAGTCCATAATATAAAGAATGCTGCAGAATAAGGTAACATAGCAGATACCAAAGTTCCAATTCCGGTTTTCTTTACATAGCGTTGTGCAAACACCACTACCAAAGGAAAATAAGGCATTAATGGTGTAATGATATTTGATACAGAATCACCAACACGATAAGCAGCTTGAGTAAGATCAGGCGATATAGTTAATTGCATAAGCATTGGAACAAAAATGGGACTGAGTAAAGCCCATTTAGCAGATGCAGATCCAATGAAAATATTTACAAAACCGGTTAAAATGATGATACCTACAATGGTAACCTGTGCCGACAGTTGCATGGCACTTAGCCAGGCAGCACCTTTTAATGCAAGTAAAGCCCCCAGGTTTGATTTTGAAAATGCATCAATAAACAAAGCAGCAAAAAATGCCATAACAATATAATAACCCATGCCGCTCATGGCCTTTGTCATTCCTGTAATGATGTCTTTAGTTTTTGTATAGGAGCCGGATAAGAATCCATATATAACGCCGGGTATTAAGAATAATATAAAGATCAGTGGAACAATGGATCGCATGATGGGTGCATCAAAAGCAGTTAATTCACCTGTTGGTGAACGTAGGGGAGAAGTAGCGGGGTTTGACCACAACCACAATCCCACCAAACCTAATATCAATACAAAAGCAGCAACATAAAATGCTTTTTTCTGTTTCCTTGTATTGTCTTCCATAACAGGTTTGTCTTCCATGTCTTCATCAACAATGGCTACTTTATTCAATCTTGGTTCCACAATCTTATCTGTTATATACCAGCCAATCAATACAATTAATAAACTGGATGCTGCAGTGAAATACCAGTTGTTCAAAGGGTTCACGTTAATTTCCGGATCAATTATACGTGCTGCTGCCTGTGTAAAACCTTGTAATAAAGGATCTATTCCGGAAGGAATAAAATTGGCACTAAAGCCACCCGATACACCGGCAAAAGCTGCAGCAATACCTGCTAAAGGATGTCTTCCGGCTACATAAAAAATAACACCGCCAAGTGGTATCACCAATACATAACCTGCATCAGTTGCTGTATGACTTACAATAGCAACCAGTATCAGCATTGGTGTTAGCAACTTACGTGGCGTAAGGTTTAATAAAAAACGTAAGCCTGTATTAATAAAACCTGAGTGTTCTGCAACACCCACACCCAGCATGGCTACCAGTACAATTCCAAGAGGAGGAAAGGTGACAAACACTGTGATCATGTTTGACAAGAAAGCAGCAAGCGATGTTCCTGATAAAAGATTGAGAACCACAATAGGTTCTTTTGTTCGCGGATCAATTTCTGAAAATTGCGTTGGCGCCATGATGGCCGACAGAACCCAAACCAGTAACAACAAAAAGAAAAACAAAATAGCAGGATCGGGAAGTTTATTCCCTACTCTTTCAATTACATCTAAAAAACGGGTAACAAATCCTCTTTTTTGGACAGTTGGTTTTTTCTGCATTGGTTGCTTTTTACCGAAAGTAGTGTGTTGCTGCTTATTTATCAATAACAGCAGGAATAATTATTATGATGTGTATTTATTGTTAACTGAAGTATTGCAGGTAGAAATAGGATTGATTTAATAAAAATTTTCCAAATATTGCCTAATATGTAATTACTTAATATTAATCTTCAATTTTTATTCATTCACATTTGCAATTAAAATGTTGTAAAAATCAATCTGTAATATAAATATTACAATAGTAAAGTATCATACATTCCGGATTGCTTTTAGTATATTTGATCGTGTATTTATAATGAAAGCAGATCTAAACATATCACTTACATTTCGCCAAATTCTCGACCTGGTAAGGCAATTACCGAGACAGCAAAAAATACGGCTGACTAAGGAGTTGGAAAGAGAAGGTATTAATACCACACTTTCTCAAATACTTCAAGCTTTTAAGACTGATATACTTACACAAAAAATGATTGACCAGGAAGTGGAAATCGTAAGACAAGAGCTTTATGAGCAGTCACAAAAGCATTAAAGCAATTATTGATACAAATATCTGGATTAGTTTTTTGATTGGTAAAAAGCTACACAGTATAAAAGACCTGATATCATCCCGCCAAATTATCATTGTACTTTCTGAGCAACTTTTGCTTGAATTTAAAATGGTTACAAAAAGACCGAAACTGAAAAAATATTTTCCAGAGCAAAAGGTTGAGGAACTAATTGATTTTTTTAAAATTGTTGGACAAATACATGAACCAAATTTCAACAATTATTTGAGCAGAGACCCAAAAGATAATTTCTTACTTGATCTGGCTGTGATTTCAAAAGCAGATTTCCTGGTTACTGGTGATAAAGATTTACTTGTTTTAAACCCTTTCAAGAAAACTCAAATTTTGAATCCTGCAGACTTTGAAGCAGTGTTAATCAAATCCATTCAGTAGCTGTGTTTATGAACTGGCAGCCTAATCAATATAATTGCTATCAGTAAGATTCCAGATAACAGCAGCAATAATATTTATTAATGTGCAATTGATGTTAGTTACTTCATCATCTTCATTTTAAATTGGAACGCAGATGCCACGGATCATTAAGATGGATTAAGATTTTTTTTTGCCACTTGGCACAAAGTATTGTATAAAAAGCTTAGATGTGAATAATCAACTTAATAAAGATTCAACTTAAGCAACTTCATTTTTTCTTTTCACTGATTTGTTTCAATAGCTCACTAACGGCAACATCTAATTGCGCATCTTTATTGGGTTCACCTAAAGGGTTGCTCACCGTTATATCAACAGGGCGTGGTTCCAGTTCCATATTATTTCCTTTATTGTCTGTAATTTTTATAAATGGAAGTCGTATGATGGTACCATCAAATAGTGTAATGTTTGATGTATAAATAATCCATGCAGAGGTTGGTTCTCCCACAACTTTACCCAAGCCAAGTGTTTGATATCCTTCCGAAAAATCTTCAGCATCTGAAAGTGAATGTTGATTGGTTACTAATATAGTTGGCGCATCCAGTGCTCTTTGTCCTAACATGGTACGTGCCGGCGCAGGCTCCAGTCCTCTTACTGTCATAGTCATATATCCTCTCCTTGCAAAAACATCAAGCGCAAAAGCATTTACAAAACCGCCATTATTATTCCTGATATCAATGACCACACCTTCTTTTGCATGATTTTCAGCATCCATATCAATGTAAAGCTGGTCAAGTGAGTTTTGTCCCATGTCAAACATATGAACATAGCCCAACCTTCCATTGCTGATTTTATGTACATAATCACGGCTTTGCTGTACCCACTGTTTGTATAATAATCCTTTTTCTGTATTAAGATTCACAGGTTTTACAACAACTTCTTTTGCGTTTGCTTCATTAGCATTTGTACTAACAGAAAGTACCACCCTGCGATTTACTTTATTTTCCAGTAGCTGGTCAACATTAGTTGAACTATTTATTTGTTCACCATCAATGGCAGTTATAAAATCACCGGTTTTTATATTTCCAGATAAAGCAGCAGGACCTAATGCAATCACTTCTCTTACTCTTAACTTTCCATCTTTTTCATAAGCATCTCTTTCAAAGCGAAGCCCTAAATGACCTGTGTTGGTAGCAGATGGTGTATTGGCACCAACACCGGAATGGCTAGCATTTAATTCACCAACCATCAGGTTTAAAATTCTTCTTAATTCATCAGGTGTTTGAGCACCGGCAGCATAAGGTTCATATTTGGTTTTTACTTCCTGCCAGTTTACTCCATGAAAATTTTCATCATAAAATCCCTTGTTTTGTAATTCCCATGCCTGCCTGAAAACTTCCATTTTACGCTCTTTAAAATCTGCTGCCATTTCTGCTGTGAGGTTGATTGGTTTTACCTGACGCGAATCTATGTTCACTGATTGCACCCTGCCATTTTCTGTATAAAAAAGTTCTTTTCCATCGGCTGAAAACTGAATATGATTTTTAAAACCCGGTGTAAATGTGAGTTGTTTTAATACTGCAGGTTCACGTGATAATTCATCTAAAGAATAAGTGTAAATATTAGGCTGACCTGCAATGGAGGCAACTACAACTAATGTATTGCCATCTTTACTTAAATCCATGTTATTCACATCCACACCTAAAGGAAGAAAACTTAATCTTTCACGGATACCCTCAAACGAAATTTGTTGCGGCTGCTGTGATGGGGCAGGTGGATTAACAGCGGGATCGGTTTTTGGTTTGGCTGGAGTTTCTGCAGGGGCAGGTTGTGAAAAAAGATCACGAAACTGGTCTTCACGAAAACGGGGTTGCCGCGGTTGCAGATCTATTCTTGCCACTTGTCCGTTTTCGGTACGTTGTACAGTTGTAAATAAAATTGTTTTGCCATCTCCTCCCCATGTTAAGTTGCCACCAAAACTATTTGCTAAAAAAGAGACCTGCCTGGCTTCACCACCCTGTGCAGGTACCACATGAATGTTGTGAAAAGATTTTGATCCATAAGATGCATAAGCAATCCATTTATTATCCGGCGACCATGCTATAGAACCACTTGTTGCAATGGGTGAAAAAACTAAATTTCCTTTTGCCAGTAAAGTTTCTTTTCCCGATGCAAGATCCAGTACCCTGATTTCTTTTCTTGCTCTCACAAAAGCAAGTTTTTTACCATCCGGTGAAAGCGTTAAAGAACCAACATCTTCCGAGGCGGTTGTAAGCGGTGATTCTTTACCGGTTAAAAAATTATATTGATAAATATTTGTTTTTCCCCTTCTGTCAGAAGTATAGAATAAACTATTGCTGTTCGATGACCAGGTTAGACCTGTTTCCATTCCTGTAGTTGTGGTGATACGCACTGCGTCACCGCCATCTTTGGCACCTGCTACAAACACTTCTCCCTGTGCAGTAAAAGCTAATTTTTTACCATCGGGCGATAAACTTACATCACCAAAACCTGTAGTTAAACGCATGTAATCCACCGAAGGAGAAGCGGGTGCGCCGCGTAAGGTTATGGAAACCGGTTTGGATTCATTGGTTGTAATATCCATTTTCCAGATGGAAAAATCACGTTCAAAAACTATGGTATTACCGTTATAAGAAATGGCAGGAAATAAAACACGTCCATCTTTAAACTGTGTTATTTGTTTTGCAGTACCATTCACCGGTTGCATCCATATGTTTTGATTTCCGTTACGGTCAGAAACATAATAAAGATTTTTTCCGTCTGCCGACCACATAGGCCAAAGTTGTTTGGCACCTTTTTCAGCAATACGTGTATATTTTTTATCATCTTCATTTAGTAACCAGATTTCTGATTCATCCAAATGACTGCGACCATTTCGCCACCACTGGATGGCTCCAAATCCGCGGGCTACGATTGCTAAAGAATTATTTGTTGGTGATGGGGCAGCAGAAAATTCATTGATGTACCTGTTGTCAGAAACAAGCATGGGTGTACCACCGCTTGCTTTTATGCGAAACACATCACGCATACCTGAAATATCCCTGCTGATAGAAGAGAAATAAATATACTTACCATCTTTTGACCATGCACTCAGTTCATCATTACCATCATCATAGGTTAAGCGCCTTACTACATTTGATTGCAGGTCAAGAATATAAATATCTCCGTTACCAGAACGTGTAGAATGAAAAGCCAGTGATGTACCGTCAGGAGAAAATAAGGGCCTTGTTTCCATTGCCGGATGGGAAACCAATAAGCGGGCTTCGCCACCTGTTGCCGGAACGGTCCATATATCACCACCAGATACAAAAGCAATTTCATTGGATGTGGGTGATAAAGAGGGATCATAAAAATAATGCCTGCCCTGCACGGAACTTTGGGCAAAGCTGTAATAGTTTATGACAAGGGTAAATAGAATAGATAAGGCAAAAGATTTTCTCATAACAACAAAATGAGGTTGTAAATTATGGCTTATATCATTATTACAATCAAAATTGTAATTGCAAATGTTTATGAATGGTTATATAAAATGATTAAAAGGGACTTCTTCAGCAGGTAAAAAATATGTGCTTATATCCGGAGACACTTATGCAGAAATGGGCTAAAAATAATGATAGATACATATAGGAAATGATGCAACCAAATTTTCAAATAGAGCTATGAATGAGATTTTACTTTATAAAATTGAGTATAAACAAAAGGAAATAAAAGTTCATTTTGATGGAAAAACCCTTTGGCTTACGCAATTTCAAATGGCAGCATTGTTTAAACAAACAAAACAAAATATTAGTTTGCATATCAACAATTGTTTTAAATAAAAAGAACTGGAAAAAAAGAAGAGGGGGCAGACGGCAACTTTATACCAGTACAAATTTATTCATTCGAACAAATGAAGTGCCAAAGACAATTCCTTATGTAAGATTGGATTGACCTAAAAACAATATAAAACTTAAAATATTAGGTTAGTATTTTTAATAAACAAAAAATTATAATGCTATTAGCTTATATCATAAATTAGTGTGTTACGTAACCAATTGACAACCCCTAAAATTAACGGCTTACAATGACTGAAGAAGTCAAAATATATGTTTATAGTTCATGCCATATTTCAGAACGACTGGAAAACGATGATGCAGTTGGAACTGGTGGGTATGGAATTGTCATCAGTTCAAATGGCAAGCAAGTTGAGCAAATTTCTGGCGGTTTTTCCTTTACGACAAATGCTCGATTGGGCATCATTGGAATTACGGAAGGGCTAAAAAGAATTAAAGTGTCGAGTAAAATTATAGTCTACATATCAAATGGGTACATCATTGACACTTTGACAAAAGGTTGGTTAGAGAATTGGAAAAAGAAAGGGTTCAAAAAGAAAAAGCACGTTGACCTTTGGAAAGAGTTGGATAGAATATTACAACAAGGCAGTCACACAATTTCATACAAACACTCCAAGGAGGTAAAATTCTCTAAAGACTTTCAACTTGCGGAGCAATTAGGAAAAGGAATGTCTGGCAAAAGGAATTTGCCAAATGATTTAAACCAGTATGATAACGGAGCAGGACTTTTTGAGGCAACAGATAACATTCAAACCGAAGTTTTAAAAGTTGAAGACGACACACCAATCCTCGATAGCATTTGTGTTGACGCTTCTACGATAGAAAATCCTGGAGTTACTGAATATCGTGGCGTAGACACAAGAACGATGCAAGTATTTCAAAACAAGTATGATGAAGCAACAAATAATATTGGTGAATTTTTAGCAATTGTTCATGCCCTTGCTCTTTACAAAAAGCAAAACAAGGAACTAAAAATTATTTATAGTGACAGCGCCATTGCTATTTCATGGGTTAGGCAAAGAAAGTGCAAGTCAAAATATGAGCAGTCAGAAAGCAATGCAAAGCTTTTTGATGATATTAAAAGAGCTGTAGCTTGGCTTGAAAACAATAAGTTCGAAACAAAAATCTTAAAATGGAACACTGGTGCTTGGGGGCAAATTCCTGCTGACTATGGACGAAAATAATTTGCTTTATATTGCGTTTAGATCGTATCGTTAATAGATTTTATTTCATATAGTGAATCAAACCAAAACAGATTTAAGCAACTTAAATGATAAGCAAAGGGAGGCCGTTGTCAGCGAAGAAAAACGGCTTTTAGTTTTGGCTGGTGCTGGCTCAGGCAAGACAAAGTCGCTTTTACAGAAACTTATTTACCTGATTGAAGAAAAAAGGGTAAGCCCGTCAAGTATTCTTGCCATCACTTTCACAAAGAACACGACCAATGAAATGATTGACCGCTTAATCATTTCAGCAGATACGACAGGACAATATGAAAGCATGTTGTTTGACAAGCGAATGAGCAAAGTTGATAAGGATAAGGAAAGATTTAGCAATCAGAAAAAGTACAAGTGGATTGATGGTTTAACAGTAAGAACTTTTCACAGCTTTTGTTATAGCATCTTGCGAAACTATGGGGTGAATGAGTTTGACAACAAGTTTAGAATAATCGGTGATGAAAAAAGAGATGAAGAAGATGAACTTTCAAAATATGTTGCTCCAGAAACAGTTTTTGAGGTAGTCCACAAGCTTTTAATTGAACAATGTGAGGACACGGAATTTTTACTGCAACTCAAACGGTATATTTTAGATTACATCATTGACAAAATACACTTAAAGAAAAATGACACTAAGTATTTACCCAAAGACGGTAAATATTTCACTACGCTTGACGGAACAAAAGTTCGTTCCAAATCTGAACAGTTTATTGCCGACTGGTTTTACAGGCATAGTATAAAATACGAGTATGAGCCTTTACTCAATGTTAAAGATTTTGCTTTTCATCCAGACTTTTTTATTGCTGATGCCAATCTTTATATTGAGCATGTAAGCGACAAAAGTTATTCAACCAAAGACAAAGAGGAACAATTTCAAAAAGGTAACTTGCTTTTGGTTAAGACCTATGAAAGTATGACAAAGGACTCCGCTTTATTTAATCATACTTTGGACAAGGTTTTAAAAAATCGGTTACCTGCAAACTATCGCAAGACAGTTTCACTTACCTACAAAGAAGAATTTAACGGCTATCATGAAAACGTAAAAGACTTTGTTACCCAAATCATGCGTATCACAGACATGATTAAAGTTGAGAATATTGACTTGAAGATGGTTTTAGAAAATGCAAGGAAAGACCAGCATGAAAGGGTTAGAATTTTTTATGAATTAGCCATCCCAATTGTTGAAAAGTATATTCAGTATTGCACAAACAAATCTTTTCTTGACTTCAACGACTTAATTTCAAGAAGCATATCCCTTTTTCAAAACCACGAAGACATAGCAAACAAATACAAAAGCAAATACCAGTACATTTTAGTAGATGAGTTTCAAGATGTGAATAATTTACAAGTTGAGCTAATCAAACTTTTACTTACCGACCAGACACAATTGTTTTGTGTTGGTGATGACTGGCAAAGTATTTATGGTTTTAGAGGGTCTAATGTGAGTTATATTGTTGACTTTGAAAATCACTTTCAAAATTCAAAAGTTGTAAAACTAAATTTGAATTATCGCAGCACACAAAATATTGTTGGGGCAAGCAATGAAGTAATTAAGCACAACAAATTTAAAGTTGAAAAAGAAATACATTCTTCAAAGCAATCAGAACATAAAATCGTTGTGTATTCTGGCAATAGCGAAGAAGAAAACATTCAATTTTGTTTGGATAAAGTGCAAGAGTTATTAGACGATGGAATGACTAACGACGATATTTTATTTCTTTATCGAAGAAGTAAAATGTTTTCGCCGTATTTTTTTCGCTTTAAAAATGATAATGTAAGAGTTCAATCAAAAACTATTCACGCTGCAAAAGGACTAGAAGCAAAAGTTGTTTTCATTATTGGCTTGACGGAAGGTAGTGGTGGCTTTCCAGACATTTGGTTAGAGGATAGAATTTTTCAAATCATTAAAAAAGCAAACCATGATTTGCTTATGGAAGAAGAAAGACGGCTCTTTTATGTTGCAATTACCAGAGCAAAGGACAAACTTTTTCTAATAACTGAAAAAGGGAATGAATCAAGTTTTTTAAAAGAGATTCCAGATATATTTACCGTTAAGACAAGCATACCAATAAAATCAGTTGTTGAAAAATTAATTATTTGCCCAAAGTGTTTTAGTCAGCTTGAAAAACTATTTACCTTTTGCCCTTATTGTGGACTCAAAACGACAGAGTGACGAAGCATAATTTTTCTCATAACTAAAAAATAGGTTTTAAATTATGTCTTAAATAATAGTTCCAATCCAATTCAGTCATTACAATGCCTAAATTTACTTGGTACAAATTATTACTTGGTGACATCTTAAAAATTTTATGAATAATATGTTTTAACTATCTTCAACCGCTAAGAAATTTACATACTAACTCACTTGAAAAACGAGAAATTAACGAGAAAAGAAATTATTGATCTGCGATTGCTGCAGGCAGGTTGGAATGTAACTGACAAGACACATGTCATTGAAGAATTTGATATTCACCTTACTATTGTTGAAGAACCACAAACACCCTACTCCGGTCATCAATATAGCGACTATGTATTAATGGGAAAAAATGGAAAACCGATTGCGGTGGTGGAAGCTAAAAAAACTTCTGTTGACGCTGCACTGGGACGGGAGCAAGCCAAACAATATTGTTATAATATTCAATCAAAACATGGTGGTGAACTACCCTTTTGTTTCTATACTAACGGACACGACATATATTTTTGGGATTTAGATAATTACCCACCAAAAAAAGTTTATGGTTTTCCAACCAGAGAAGATCTTGAACGCTATGCTTACATACGTAAAGCAAGAAAGCCTTTAGCAGGTGAACTTATTAATACAAAAATTGCAGGACGAAATTATCAGATTGCATCTATACGTGCTGTAATGGAAGCTGTTGAAAAAAGGAAACGAAAATTTTTATTGGTAATGGCAACAGGTACAGGTAAAACAAGAACCTGTATTGCTTTAGTTGATGCATTAATGAGAGCTGGCTGGGCTGAAAGAGTTTTGTTTCTTGTTGACAGAATTGCTTTGCGTGATCAGACTTTAGATGCTTTTAAAGAGCATTTACCCAACGAACCAAGATGGCCAAAACAAGGTGAAAAAGAAATTGCTATAGATAGACGAATTTATGTTTCAACTTATCCAACTATGTTGAATGTAATTCGGAATGATGTCAAATCATTGAGTTCTCACTTCTTCGATTTGATTGTGGTGGATGAAAGCCACCGTAGCATTTACAATACCTACCAGGAAATTCTGGATTACTTCAATACTATTACTCTTGGCTTAACAGCCACGCCAACAGATGTAATTGACCATAACACTTTTCAATTGTTTGAAAGTGAAGATGGTGTTCCGACTTTTGCTTACTCATATGATGAAGCGGTTAATCACATTCCCCCTTTTTTGAGCAATTTTCAGGTAATGAAAATCAAAACAAGGTTTCAGGATGAAGGCATCAACAAAAGGACAATTTCATTGGAAGATCAGAAAAAATTGATGTCGGAAGGTAAAGAAATTGAAGAAATCAATTATGAAGGAACAGAGATTGAAAAAAAGGTAACCAACCGGGGTACAAATGCTTTAATAGTTCGTGAGTTCATGGAAGAATCTATTAAAGATGCAAACGGTGTATTACCAGGTAAGACCATTTTCTTTTGCATGACCAAGGCTCATGCCAGGCGAATGGAAGAAATATTCGATGCTTTGTATCCTGAGTATAAAGGAGAATTAGCAAAGGTATTGGTAAGTGACGACCCGAGAGTTTATGGCAATGGAGGCTTATTAGACCAGTTCAAACAAAATGATTTTCCAAGAGTGGCATTAAGTGTTGATATGTTAGATACCGGTGTAGATATTCGGGAATTGGTGAATTTAGTTTTTGCAAAACCTGTTTATAGTTATACCAAATTTTGGCAAATGATAGGCAGGGGAACTCGTTTACTTGAATCTGAGAAAATAAAGCCCTGGTGCACACAAAAAGATAGTTTTCTGATTCTTGATTGCTGGGACAACTTTGAATATTTCAAACTCAATCCAAGGGGTAAAGAATTAAAGTCACAGATTCCTTTGCCTGTGCGTTTGTTTGGTGTTAGATTAGAAAAAATTAAAGAAGCTCAAATTCAAAGCATAACTGAAATTGTAACCAAAGAAGTTCAGAAAATCAGAAAGCAAATTGAAACACTTCCAAAAAATTCGGTGGTCATTATGGAAGCCAAACATGATTTGCAGCGATTGGAAGATGAAAATTTTTGGAACAATCTGACTTCAGACAAAATGGAATATCTGGAAGATTTCGTAAAACCATTACTCCGCACAGTTTCAGATGTAGATTTCAAAGCCATGCGATTTGAAAAAGATATTGTGGAAGTTTCATTGGCTCATTTAGCTGGTGAAACTGAACCTGCCCGTCCGGCAGGCAGGAAATTTGAAACGCTTAAAGAAAGCATCATTGAAGAAATTGGTGAACTGCCTTTAAGCATCAACATCGTTGCAAGAGAACAGGAATTGATTCGAAAAGCACAGAGCAACCATTATTGGGCAACCCCCGCAGGAAGCGAGGCAGGGATTCTTGAAGACAAGTTTGAAGAACTCATTCAAAAACTTTCGCCTTTAATGAAATTCAGGGAAGCGGTCATCCCGTTAGCTCCTGCCAAATTCAATTTTAAAGACGTTGTTGCTGAAAAGGAATTTGTTGAGTTTGGCCCGCAACATGAAGCATTGAGTGTAGCCAAATACCGTGAATTAGTTGAAAAGAAAATCAATGAATTAGTATCAGGCAGTCCTATTTTATTAAAACTAAAACAAGGACAAGAAATTACTTCAGATGAAGCCGAACAATTAGCCGAGGAATTACACAACGAGCATCCGCATATTACAATTGAATTACTTCGCAAGGTTTACAACCACCGCAAAGCTGCATTGGTGCAATTCATCAAACATATTTTTGGCATTGAACATTTAGAAACTTTTGCTGAAACAGTAACCAAAGCATTTGATGATTTTATTGCCAAACATAGTTACCTCACCAGCCGTCAACTTCAATTCCTTGATTTGCTAAAGAACTTTGTTTTGGAAAAAGGTGATGTGAGCAAGCGCAACCTGATTGAATCTCCTTTCACCATGATTCACCCTGAAGGCATCAGGGGAATATTCAATCAAAAGGAAATTGACGAAATTTTAAGTTTAACAGAAAAAGTATTAGCGGCATAAAGTGAAACCGTTACAAATTGTAACACTTTGAAATAATTGAAACCAGTTGATATCAAATTGTAGTCAATCAAAAAAGAAACTAAATGAAACCGTCACGGAATTGCCACAATTTGAAAAGGATTCGAAAAAATGAAATGCAATGCAAAAGCAAAATGAAATAAAAATATTTGAGGAGCAAAAAGTGAGAACTGCCTGGGACGCAGAACAAGAAAAGTGGTATTTCTCAATTATTGATGTAATTGAAATTTTAACCGGAACAGACAGGCCAAGAAAGTATTGGAGCGATCTGAAAACTAAACTGAAAAAGGAAGGAAGTCAGTTGTCCGAAAAAATCGGACAACTGAAATTATTGTCCTCAGACGGAAAATCCTATAAAACCGATGTAGCTGATACCGAACAGCTTTTCCGACTTATTCAATCTATTCCCTCGCCCAAAGCAGAACCATTTAAACTGTGGTTGGCACAGGTAGCATCTGAAAGATTGGATGAAATGCAAGATCCGGAACTCAGTATTGACCGTGCATTGGAACAATACATGAAACTTGGTTATTCAGAAAACTGGATTAATCAAAGGCTCAAAAGCATTGAAATACGTAAAGAATTAACGGACGAGTGGAAAAAACGCGGACTAAAAGAAGTCGTTCAGTTTGCAACACTTACTGAAATTATAACCAAAGCATGGAGTGATAAAAACACAAAAGAATACAAAGTCTTGAAGGGTTTGAAAAAAGAAAACCTGAGAGACAACATGACGAATACCGAACTCATTTTAAACATGCTTGCGGAAGCATCGACAAAAGACATTTCGGCTGCAACCAATCCGAAAGATTTTGATGAAAGCAAAAAAGTGGCTAAGCAAGGCGGCAATGTAGCCAAAGTGGCCAGAAAAGAATTGGAAGCCAAAACTGGTAAACAAGTAGTAACTCCTCTCAATGCCAGAACAGCTTTACTATTAAATGAGGGTGACCAAAAGAAATCGAAAAAGAAGAAAAACTAATGCTTCAAAACAACTATAAACTCGTATTAGCAGCATAACCCCGAAGGGGTGACATAAAATGCCAGGTACATTTATACCAACCGATAAAGAATTTCACCCCTTCGGGGTTTTGTGGAATCAAAAACATTTATCTATAATTTTATCATCCCTTCGGGATTACAATAATCAACAAATAGAGATTTATGGAATTTAAAATTTAATCGAACAATTATTAGCAGCATAACCCGAAGGTGGGAAAAGATTATGGAAAATAGCAATAATCAAACAAAAAGCGATAGACGAATTTTACATTTAACCGAACACGTATTAGCAGCATAACCCCGAAGGGGTGAAAAGATTATAGAAAATAACAACGATTAAAACAAAAACCCCGAAGGGGTGACATAAAAATGCCAGGTACATTCTCACAAATTTATATTCAGATTGTCTTTGCCGTAAAAGGCAGGGAAAATCTTATTGTTCAATCATGGAAAGATGATTTGCATAAATACATATCGGGAATCATTAAAGGCAAAGAGCAAAAATCCATCATTGTAAATGGAATGCCTGATCATATTCATGCTTTTGTTGGGCTAAGGCCCTCTATGCCTATTTCTGATTTGGTACGAGACATCAAAAACAATTCGTCCAATTTTATCAACGAACATAAATTTGTGAAAGGCAAATTTGCCTGGCAAGAGGGATATGGCGCTTTTTCTTATTCTCATTCACATATTACAAATGTGTATGACTACATTTTAAATCAGGAAGAACACCACAAGAAAAAAACTTTCAGGGAAGAATATCATGAATTGCTTAAAAAATTTGAAATCGAATTCAATGAAAAATATTTGTTTGAATGGATAGACTAAATTGCCAAAGGCATGAAATCATTATAACCATGAATGAATATTCGACAATCAAATCCCGAAGGGATGACATAATAATTTCACCCCTTCGGGGTTTGGTGGAACCAAAATTATTTATCTATAATCATTTCATCCCTTCGGGATTAGAATAACCAAACAAATAGAGATTTATGGAATTAAAATCTAACCGAACAAATATTAGCAGCATAACCCTGAAAGGGTGAAAAGATTATGGAAAATAACAATAATCAAACAAAAGAGATAGACCGAAATTTAAAATCTAACCAAATAAAAATAAACAGCTTAACTCTGAAAGGGTGAAAAGATTATAAAACTAACAATGATCAAAAAAAAACCCGAAGGGGTGACACAAAAATGCGTGAAACATTCATACCCACCGATAAAGAATTTCACCCCTTCGGGGTTTTGTGGAATCAAAAACATTTATCTATAATTATATCACC
>JACDAZ010000422.1 GCA_013695175.1 Flavisolibacter sp.
CTTCTGCACTCCTCCAATAGGAGAAAGAATGGAACTATCATCTAAAATAAATTCAGCATCTGCATATTCTTCCCGCCATTTTCTAAAAGCATCTATATCCAGTTCAACTCCATCAACCATATTTACATCTACATGTATTTCATCAACCTCATGCTGGTCTTTTAAACCATAAGAAACGTATTGATTTGTGCCATGAATCCGATAAACAAATCTTGATGAACCCTGAATCATACCCTGGTTCAATAATTTTTTAAAGGGTTCATCAAAAGAAATATAACCCAGATCATACAAGGCTTTGGTCCACATGCGGCTGTAAAGTAAATGCCCTACAGCATGTTCAGTGCCACCTACATACAGATCTACCTGGTTCCAATAATCACTGATTGTTTTATCACAAAATATTTCATCATTATGTGGATCCATATAACGCAAAAAATACCATGAAGAACCTGCATAACCGGGCATAGTATTCGTTTCCAAAGCCCCCTCTACATCTCCCCCAAGGGGTGAGACTTTTGAAGACCCTAATAAATCAAGTTTTACTTTTTTTTCTTTCCATTCTTCAATATTCGCTAAGGGGCCTTCTCCTTCAGGTCCTGGTTTATAAATTTCAACATGTGGCAATTCCAGTGGCAGTTCATTTTCATCAAGAGTATAGGCAATTCCTTTTATCCAAACAATGGGAAATGGTTCGCCCCAATAACGTTGACGGCTAAACGCAGCATCGCGTATTTTATAATTTACTTTACGCTTGCCTACTCGCATCTGCTCCAGCTTATCTAAAACAATTGGCAGTGCATCTTTATATGTCAAACCATTTAAAAAATCACTGTTATGCAAAACGGCATCTTTGGCAGTGATGGCTTCTTCACCATTATATGCATCACTAAAAATGTTGCTAATCGGTATATTGAAATGTTGAGCAAACTTGTGGTCTCTTTCATCGCCACTAGGAACAGCCATTATGGCACCTGTACCGTATCCTGCCAACACATATTCTGAAATCCAGACAGGAATGGGTTTTTGTGTATATGGATGTTCAACATAAGCACCTGTAAACACGCCTGATATTTTTTTCTCCGCCATTCTTTCTCTTTCGCTGCGGCTGTTTACTTTGGCTATGTATTCATCTACTACAGTTTTTTGTTCAGGTGTTGTTATTTGTTCCACCAATTCGTGTTCCGGTGCCAACACTATAAAATCAACTCCGAAAATGGTGTCAGGTCTGGTCGTAAAACACCTCATCCCTTGCCCCTCTCCATGAAAGGAGATGGGAGATTTAACTACAGCCTCTCCTATAGATTTGCTTAGTTCATTTTTGATTTTTTCAATTACAGTTTCAATACCAGTTAGCACTTCCTCATTTCTGAAACGAATTACTTTAAAACCAATTTCACTTAACACTACAGTTCTTTCTTCGTCAGCTATTTTCTGATCAGGCGAATTATGATAGCCTCCATCTATTTCTATTATGAGCTTATTTTGAAGACTTACAAAATCTGCAATAAAATTGTCAATTGGATGTTGTCTTCTAAATTTCACCCCCAATTTACTATTACGCAAATACTGCCATAAAACATTCTCTGCTTCAGTATTTTTTTTTCTTAACAGGCGTGCATTTTCAAATTGCTTGGTGCTTGCAACTTTATACTTAGGAACATTTGCTGCTCCAACAGTTTCTACCACCTTATCACCCTCTCCGCTTGCGGAGAAGGAAGGGGTGAGGTTGAATTTTATTTCCGCTCCTTCACTTTTTCCAATCCAGTTGCTTTGCATTTCTTTCATGGCTTCACTGAATTCTACCTTACTAAGCCCTTCTAATAAACGGTCAGCATATTCAGTAATCCGCAGATACCATTGGCGCAGTTTCTTTTTTACAACAGGATAACCACCTCTTTCACTTACTCCATTTACTACTTCATCATTTGCCAGTACGGTTCCCAGTGCTTCACACCAATTCACTTCACCTATACCACAATATGCAATCCGGTATTCCATTAACACAAGATGTTTGTTGTATTCATCAAATGCATTCCACTCCTCTGCCGAAAAAGAAGCTTTATTACAACAGGGGATAACAAATTGAGAATCCGGAATAGGATGATTTTGATTTCCTTCTTTTTCAAAAATTTGAATTAATGATTCTATATTTTCAGCCTTATTATTTTGCCTGTTGTACCAGCTTTTGAAAAGTTGCAGGAAAATCCATTGTGTCCATTTATAATACTTTGGATCACTGGTTTTTATTTCGCGGCTCCAGTCAAATGAAAAACCAATGTTATCTAACTGCTTTCTGAAAGTTTTAATGTTTTTGTCAGTACTTACTGCCGGATGCACGCCATGTTCAATAGCATATTGTTCGGCCGGCAAACCAAAAGCATCGTAACCCATTGGATGCAGAACATTAAAACCTTTTAATCTTTTATAGCGTGCCACTATATCTGAGGCAATATAACCTAAGGGATGACCAACATGTAATCCTGCACCACTGGGATATGGAAACATATCCAGCACATAATATTTTGGCTTTGCTGTATTATCGGGAACCTGATAAACTTTATCCTGAATCCATTTTTGCTGCCAGTTTCTCTCTATATCCTTAAAATTATATTCGGTATTCACTCCTATTTATTTGACACGGTTTTATAAACTTTACCGGCACCTTGCTTTTGCTCCTTGCTACTATCCGACTTTTAGTTATAGGAGGTAAAGAAGATCAACAGAATTCATAAAGATGAATGGAGCGTCGCAAGGAACGCTTCATCATCATTCTGAAGCCGGTATCCTAAAATTTACTGATTAATAATACACTTAAATTTCTGCTAAGGCTATTGTACGTTTTTGCATTATAACAATATTCTAAGCATGCAATCGTTAGGTAGGCAAAAATAAACCTTTCATAGTTTAATTGTTTGGAAAACCGGAACGGCGTACAGATGCTTTAATGTCAAACAATTATTTTTGCTCAACTTATCAAAACCGATAGTATGGCTCAATTTGGGAAAAGCGCAGCACGCAGGGGGAAACCCTCCTATTTCATGTCTATTTTAGGAGTTACACTTGTTTTGTTCCTGCTGGGCATTGTGGGATGGCTAACTATAAATTCTCAAAAACTTATTCAATATTTTAAAGAAAGTGTGGAAGTACAGGTTTTTTTAAAACCGAATGTAGCCGATACAGCCAGAATAAATTTGCAGGAATATATTGCCAGCCAACCTTATACCAAAAACTGGCGCTATACTGATAAGGAAACTGCAAAAAAAGAATGGCTGAAAAGTGGTGGTGAAGATTTTACCGAATTTTTAGATAACAGCCTTTTACCTACCTCTATTGATTTTAGCCTGAAAGCCGAATACATGGATTCAACCAGGTTATTTGGTATAAGAGATACTTTAAAACAATTTGCAGCTGTTGATGAAGTAAGATATCCTACTACTGTTGTTGGCAACATGCAAAAGAATTTTAATGTTATAAATATGGTGCTTGCAGGTGTGGCTATATTAATAGCTTTTTTAGTAATTGTTTTAATAGATAATACAATCAGGCTGGCTATGTTTAGTAACAGGTTTTTAATAAAAACAATGCAAATGGTAGGGGCTACCAGGTGGTTTATTGCCAAACCATTGAACCTGAGGGCAATTATTAATGGAGCTATCAGTGGCATTCTCGCCATTGTTATGGTATACCTGGTTATTTTAACTGCAGAACGTATGTTACCTGATCTTGCAGCATTACATGATACAGGGTTACTTATAATTTTGTTCCTTGCCTTAATTATTATTGGTATAACCATAACAGTATTCAGCACTTACAGAAGCGTAAGAAAATATTTGCGCATGAAGCTGGATGAATTGTACTAATCAGGTTAATCATAAATCAATATTGTTTTATCTTGCCGCACATTAATCGGAATAATGAAAAGTAAAAAAATAACACCTGCCATAGAAAAAGACAAGACTAATTTTCCCCCATCACTCTTTGACAGGGAAAACCTTGTGTGGATGTTAGCAGGTGTGGCGGTAATAATTCTTGGTTTTATATTAATGGCAGGCGGCAGAAGTGAAGATCCAAATGTTTTCAATCCTGACGAAGTTTATAGCTCCAGGAGAATAACGCTTGCACCAATTATTATCATACTAGGGTTAATTATTTTAATTTTTGCAATTTTCCGTCATCCGAAGAATCCTTAAACAATTTCCTTCTCCTCATGACAATCTGGGAAGCAATTATTATTGCTATCGTTGAAGGCCTAACTGAATTTTTACCAGTTTCATCAACCGGGCATATGGTTATTACCAGTGCTTTGCTTGGAATTCATGATGATGATTTTACAAAACTGTTTGAAGTAGCTATTCAATTAGGAGCCATATTGGCTGTAGTGGTTCTCTACTGGAAAAGATTTTTTCCAAAAAACATGTGGGAGTTTTATTTCAAGCTGTTTATAGGTGTATTACCAGCCCTGTTCCTGGGATTTTTATTTAACGAACAAATAGAAGCCATGCTGGAAAGTCCGTTAACGGTGGCTATCAGTTTGTTGATTGGCGGAATTATCCTTTTGTTTATTGATAAATTATTTAATAATCCCACAGTAGAAAACGAAAGTGGTATTACATTAAAAAAATCTTTTCTTATTGGCTGCTGGCAGGTAATCTCTATGATACCGGGTGTTAGCCGAAGTGCTGCATCTATTATTGGAGGAATGCAACAAAAGCTAACCCGTAACATTGCTGCAGAATTTTCTTTTTTTTTAGCAGTACCTACCATGGCTGCGGCAGCAGGGTATACTTTGTTTTTAAAAAAATGGGGTACTGAAGTTCCCCGGCGTGGCTATGAATTAATTTTTGAATCTTCAGGAAATATTATTGCTTTTGCCGTTGGAAATGTAGTAGCATTTATAGTGGCATTACTGGCTATAAAATTCTTCATTACTTTTTTGAAAGTATATGGATTTAAGGTTTTTGGGATATACAGAATTATTGTAGGTATAATTTTATTAGTATTGATTGGTACCGGAAACCTTGGTTAGTTGATTAATTTGCTGTTCTTATTAGCTTCTGATTAATTATCTTCCCTTTACAAAACCAATGCATGCAAACTGCACCAAAGAAAGTTGTGAATGCGTGGGCTATGTATGACTGGGCAAACAGTGTATACAGCCTTGTAATAACTACTACATTTTTTCCTATTTATTTTAATGCTGTTACAACAAGGGCTTATGGAGAAGATACAGTTCCCTTTTTAGGCAGAACTTTTAAAAATTCAGCCCTTTATCAATATTCATATGCTGCAGCCTACTTAATAATTGTATTAATGCTTCCCATATTATCCTCTATAGCAGACAGCAGGGGAAATAAAAAATCATTCATGCA
>JACDAZ010000113.1 GCA_013695175.1 Flavisolibacter sp.
ATTATATACAATCTACAACAATTGAATGTTTAAAAAAAGGCTCCATCAGAGCCTTTTAAAGTTAATAATTTTTTATACAGGTTCTTTATCGGCATTTATAGCATTACCAACTTTGGTTTTATCTACATTTTCGTTACCAAGATTTTCAAGAAGCCAATTGGTGATCTTGCTCCATAAATGGATCACAGCATTATCAATCAAACTTCTTATTCCATGGTTTTTATTTGGATAGTAAACACTTTCAAAATCAACATTTGCTTTTATTAAAGCTGTAACCATTTGAACAGAATTTTGAAAATGAACATTATCATCTGCTGTACCATGAATAATTAAAAACTTGCCTCGTATCTGATCCACAAAATTTACAGGTGCAGTATCATCGTAACCTTTTGCATTTTCCTGAGGTGTACGCATGAAACGTTCGGTGTAAATATTATCATAGTATCTCCATGATGTAACCGGTGCACCGGCAACGGCTGCTGTAAATACATCTGCTCCCTTAGTAATGGCTAACGAGCTCATAAAGCCTCCGTAGCTCCAGCCGTAATGTCCAATTTTTGTTTTATCAACATATGGTAGAGATGAAATGTATTTTGCAGCATCTATCTGGTCTTCTATTTCCAGTTGGCCTAATCTCAGGTATGTTTTCTTTTTAAATTCTTCACCCCTGAAACCGGTACCCGTATTATCAACAGAAACTACAATAAAGCCTTTTTGTGCAAGCATTTGATGGTAGAAACTTACTGCTCCAAATGCATTACGTACATACTGAGAACCCGGACCTCCATAATTAAAAAATAAAACAGGATATTTTTTTGAAGCATCAAAATGTGGTGGTTTTAACATCCAGCTGTTCAAACTATCACCTTTGCTATTGGCAATTTTTAAAAATTCTGCACGTCCAAGTGCATAATCAGCCATAAGTTTTTTTAATGTTTCATTTTCTGTAACCACCTTGTTTTTTGTAATGCTGATATTGCCTTTGTTATTTTTCATATCGTACAAGGTTACGGTTTCAGGTGTATTGATGTTTGAATAATGATCATTAAAAGCAGTGAAGTCATTGTTCATTGAAATGCGATGCCAGCCGGTACCTGATGTTAGTTGCTTCGTTCTTTTACCATCAAAATCTGTAACAAATAAATTTCTATCTAGTGGAGTGGGGTAGGCTAGTGTATAATAAACCAATTTATTTTTTTCATCAACTCCATTTATATTGGCAATATCGAAAGGCATCTTGCTTAATTGCAATTTTATTTTCCCATCCAGGCTGTATAAAAACACCTGGTCGTAACCATTCATTTCGCTGGTGAAGATGAAATGTTTACCATCTTTTAAAAACCACCAGTTATCATGAATATCCACATAATATTTATTGGTTTCATTGTAGATAGGAATGGCTTTACCTGTACCTGCATCAGTAAGAAGTACTTTAAGATGATTTTGATGACGGTTTAACCAATATACTGCTAACTGGTTATCTGACTGCGTCCATTTAATTCGTGGTGTATAAATATCTCCCTGCTCATATTCCGCAGTTACTTCATTGCCTGTATTTATATTATAAATATGAATACTTACTATTGAATTGGCTTCACCTGCTTTTGGATATTTGAACCTGTAATCTTTATTATAACTATCATCATAGATAGTCATGTTGAATTCTTTTACATCGGTTTCATTAAATTTATAATATGCAATATAATTACCTGCGGGGCTCCATTGAAAAGCACGGGTAAAACTGAATTCTTCTTCATAAACCCAATCAGCATTACCATTAATAATATGGTTCCATTTACCATCCGTAGTTATAGCTGTTGTTGTGTCTTTTGCTATATCATACAAATACAAATTATTGTTGTATACATAAGCCACTTTAGTACCGTCAGGTGAAAAAGTAGGATGCATTACTTTTTCTTTTTGAAGTTGCACTGTACGTTTAGTGGCTACATCATATATATAGGCAGTTGATTGAGTTGAATGACGGTAAATGGGTTGCCTTCCATTAAAGAAAATAATATACTTTTTATCAGCACTTAACTGGTAATCATTTGTACTTATCATTTTACCTGTTTCATCTTTTACATCTTGCGCATCAAAAAGAGCAGCTTCCTGCGCACTAGTAAAACCTCTGACAGGTTCTGATTGAAATGTTCTGTTTTTATAAAGATCATCAAGTGTTATTTTTTTGTTTTGTGCCAGGGTGGTAAAAGGCAGAATAAAAAGAAGTAATAAAAGAGTACGCATTTATTATGTTTTAATAGTAAAGTTAATCAGTAGTAAAATGCGTGCCGTGTTAGGTGCAGGTTAAAATAGTAAGTTTCATTTACATAAAGAAAAAGGCGCCGAAGCGCCTTTAGATTTTTAAACTTCTGCCATATCGGGTATGGCTTCAGCTTTATAAGTACCTGCATCCAGCTTTACTTTTGTTTCGCTAAATGCCTCTAAAGTTCTTTTAATATCTTCATCAGAATGTATAGCTGTAGGAATTAACCTGTAAATGATATGCCCTCTTGGTATAACTGGGTATAACACTATAGAACAAAAGATACCATAATTTTCCCTGAGGTCCATTACCATTGCTGTTGCTTCTTCCACACCACCTTTCATATATATAGGTGTCACCGGAGTGTCTGTTTTTCCAATATCAAAGCCACGTTCTCTTAATCCATTTTGAAGTTTAGTGGCATTTTCCCAAAGCTTCTTCTTTAATTCAGGCTTGGTTTGTAAAAGTTCAAGACGCTTTAAATTACCTAATACCAAAGGCATGGGTAAGCTTTTGGCGAATATCTGGCTCCTTATATTATACCGTATATAATCAATAATTTCTTTATCACCAGCTACAAAAGCTCCAATAGAAGCCATTGATTTTGCAAATGTGGAAAAGTAGAGGTCTATCTTATCCTGCACTCCCTGTTCTTCTCCGGCACCGGCACCGGTTTTACCTAGTGTTCCAAAACCATGTGCATCATCTAATAAAATTCTGAAACCGTATTTATCTTTTAAAGTAACAATTTCTTTTAATTTTCCCTGATCACCTGCCATACCAAACACACCTTCAGTTATAAGTAAAATGCCACCTTTTCCCTGTTTTTCAATCAAGGCATTGGCACGCTGAAGTTGCTTTTCCAGGTCTGCTATATCATTATGCTTGTATACATAACGTTGTCCGGCATGAAGTCTAACGCCGTCAATGATACAGGCATGGCTTTCAGCATCATAAACAATGACATCATGCCTGCTACATAAAACATCAATAATGCTTACCATACCCTGGTAACCATAGTTTAATAAAATAGAATCTTCCTTACCTTCAAAAAGAGCCAGTTCTTTTTCTAATTTTTCATGGTGTACTGAATTGCCACTCATCATTCTGGCTCCCATTGGATAAGCAAGTCCAAATTGTGCAGCTGCTTCGCCGTCTATTTTTCTTACCTCAGGATGGTTTGCCAATCCTAAATAGTTATTAAGGCTCCAAACAACAACAGGTTTACCTCTGAAAATCATATGGCTTCCTATTTCACCTTCCAATTTTGGGAATGAAAAATAACCATGTGCTCTTTTCCTGTGTTGCCCCAGCGGACCTCCTGAATTTTGCACTAAACGCTCAAAAATGTCGCCCATATCTTTTTGATAGTTTTAAATATAGAGTTAAGCTAATTTATGTTTTGTTTTAGCTGTTTTTACTATTTTCTTCTTCTTCTAATCAGCAGAAGCAGCTTGATTTATGTGGCGCAAAGGTAAAGGAATGGGTATTAAGCACAAAGACTTGCTATCTAACATCTTGATAAAAATTGTTGAGTTTAATACTGCCTGTTTAGTTTTTTAAAACCGGTATTGATTCTACAACTTCAGATTGAGTTGCCAGTTGTTGAAATTGCCTTGCAATATGTAGTGCTACAAGCGAAGCTGTATTATTAAAATAGATGAAAGCAGATTGAATTTTTTTTGCCTGTGCTATTTGCCAGTTTTGGAACCCCATGAAAGCGATAAAAACTCAAACCACTTTCTTTGCGGAAGTTTTGCAGGATAAAATTCCTCTTTCCATTCTTTTATAAGAAAATCCTGAACAACCGATATACCATTTGCATAAGGGCATACTATGATGAATAAATAATAATGCCACTATGCTTCAGGCAGCCATAATTTAATAATGGATTGAGTAAGGTCCACTAACTTATTAAAAGTATCAGGCTTTGTAATAAAGCAGTTTGCCCCCAACTCGTACACTACCTGCTTATCCTTTGAAGAAGATGAAGTTGTAAATACTATAATGGGTATGGTCTGTAGCAGGTTATTTGACTTTATATCTTTTAATGCTTCCCTGCCATCTTTACCGGGCATATTCAGATCAAGCATGATAAGGGATGGTAAACCTGAAGCAGGCGAAGATGTTAGAAAATCTATTAAAGCATCTCCGTTTTCTAATAAAATGCATTCAGCACTTTTGCCTGAGGCTGCAAAAGCATCTTTAATTATTTCCCTGTCATCAGCATCGTCATCTACGATAGCTATACTGATCTTATTTATCATGCCGGCAAAATTATAGTAAACGTTGCTCCTTTATTTAAAATTCCGGTAGCGTAAATAATGCCACCATGATGTTCAACAATTTTTTTACAAATAGCTAAACCTATTCCCGTTCCTTCATACTCACTTCGTCCATGCAGGCGTTGGAAAATCTGAAATATTTTACCTGCATATTCATCTTCAAAACCAATTCCATTATCCTTAATATCTATTTTTAAATATTGGGGAGCTTTTGTAATATTAAAATTTACTTCGTCAGGTTGCAGAAATTGATGTTTAATTTCTAAATGAGGCTGTACATCTTCATTGATAAACTTGAGTGAATTACTTATTAAGTTTTGAAATAATTGTCTGAACTGAGAAGGCACTATATGTGCTTCGGGCAATTCATCGTATGTTATAATTGCATTTTTTTGTTCTATTTTAAATTCAAGTGTTTGAATTACATCCTGTAAAATACTCTGCAGGTTAAATTGTTGAAATGACCTGTCACCGGTGATCATTGAAATAGAAAGCAAGTCATTGATCATTGTTTGCATTCGTTGAGAGGCTTCTACAATTTTTTTAAGATATATTTTTCCATCATCCGATAAATTATCTATTTGAGTATTGATCAACCTGTCACCGAATGTTGATATTTTCCGTAGCGGCTCCTTCAGATCGTGGCTGGCAACATAAGCAAATTCTTCCAGGCTGGCATTGGATTGTTGGAGTTGAAAAGAGTTTTGTAAAAGTGATTTTTCCATTTCTTTTCTTTTGCTGATATCTAAAGCAGCACCCAAAATCTGCATAGGTTTTCCTGCTTCATCAGATTTAAAAATTACTTCTCTAACCAGCAGCCATTTCCACTCTCCGTCTTTTCCTTTTAGCCTGCACTCATATTGAATCATAGAGTTACGGTGCTGAAACTTTTTACTGCTTTCCTTTCTTTCAGGGAGTAATTCAAAATCATCAGGGTGGTATAATTGCCTGATAACAGATGAACCCATTGTCTCAACTTCATCTGTTGTATATCCCAAAACAAAGAAAATCTCCCGATTGATATATTCAATACTATTGCTGTTGATATCAAAAATATACAAGATGGTGGGAGAAGCTTCGGCAACCTGTTGAATAAAAAATTCCTGTTCAGCAATTTTATCCTTTGCCTCCATCTGTTCAGTGATATCGTGTGAAATATTTAAAATGTGTTCTACTTTTCCATCATTATTTCTATCGAACACAGTGCCGTA
>JACDAZ010000444.1 GCA_013695175.1 Flavisolibacter sp.
ATCTAAAGGTAAAATTAGGGGGCTTGCTATTGAACCTCTTTACAGGGATGTACCAAAAGCCGTCCTGCAAGATGAAAATCTATACAAAATGCTGTCCCTAATTGATGTGATACGTGTAGGGAAAGTACGTGAATGGAAAATGGCTATTTCTGAATTAAAAACTATGATACTGAAACATGAGCCATCACATTAATATCACCAGAATAAAAGCGGTTTACAATCTGTTGGGCCACCTGAAAGATCAGGTAGTATTTGTTGGCGGAGCTACTGTTTCCTTATACGCAGATCGCCAGGCACCTGAAGTTAGACCTACAGATGATGTTGACATCCTGGTAGAGATCGGCTCCCGTTGGAATTATATGGAATTGGAGGACCAGCTTCGCAAAATGGGTTTTCAGAATGTTCCTGACTCAAAATTCCTTGGCAGGTATACGGTGAAAGGACTGATAGTAGATGTCATGCCTACTAACCGATAGAGACAGGCATGGGATTAAAGAAGTTCCCAACCACTCCCATTCTTCTTGTTCCTAAATTTGAACTCTTTTCAACGACATGAAAATAAATAAAGTACTTGCTATAGCGATAAATGAATATGAAGATCCAGGGCTGGACAATCTACATAATTGCCTGGATGATGTAAAAGGCTGCTTAAAGCAACCTTTCTAACTAATTAATTTTTTGAGTGCCCCGGAACGGACTTGAACCGTTACGGCCATTGCTGGCCACAGGATTTTAAGTCCTGCGTGTCTACCAATTCCACCACCAGGGCAGGTGCAGTAAAAATGAAAAAATCACTTTTACAATTGCTTTTGAAATTAGAGGAAAATGAGCGGAAGACGAGATTCGAACCCGCGACCCCAACCTTGGCAAGGTTGTGCTCTACCAGCTGAGCTACTTCCGCATATAAAGAACTATAACTGTTTGTTTCAAACAGGGTTGCAAAAATAAGGTTTAGTGCTTTTGCAACAAAAAAATTGATTTAAAACTATTGGTATTGAGGCGTGTACTGTGTATTGGCAGGTACGGTTACATCTAATCGTTCGTAACGTTCTACATATAACTTACCACAAGTGCCTAATAAAAAAGCCAATAAGCAGAACAAAGACAAATAAAATATAAAAGCCGAAGAAGATACCCAGTTGTGGGTAAAGTCCTTGTCCTGTACTTTTTGTAATTCTTCCTGGTACTCGTTCTGATGATCCATTATTGAATTTTGTGGTGCAAAAATAGTGTTTGACCATAATACTTGTTCATTCACAGTATCATTTCTTAAGAATTTCTAAAAACGAATTTTTCTTTTTTATGAAATGCTGCCATACAATACTTCCTTTATAAACACCGGTTAAAGATGATATCGGAGCCCTTTTTAATGCTTTTTCCGTTTTTTTACCTGAAAGACTCCAGCTTAAAAAATTGTATTGTGCCTTTTGAATAGCCTTAAAATATCCTCCTTCTCCGCCTACCAAACCCTTCCATGCTGTTACCTGGTCCAACAATAACCGCAATGGAATTTTCCAAACTGCTTCTGCACCGTTCAAATTTTTTGACAACATCATCATGTTGTTCCTGAAATTTAAATAGGTTTTAAAATTATTTCCTTTATGTAAGGTGCCCCCTCCTACATGGTATACTACTGAAGCATGACAACAATAAATTTTATACCCTTTGAGCTTTAATCGCCAGCAAAGGTCAATTTCCTCCTGGTGGGCAAAAAAGCTTTCATCAAAACCACCTGCTTCCCAAAATCCTTTTTGTTTTATAACAAATGCCGCACCGCTAGCCCAAAATATTTCTTCAGTTGTATTATACTGACCTTCATCTTTTTCGCAAACATCAAATACTCTGCCTCTTGAAAAAGGATAACCAAGGCTGTCTATCCAGCCACCTGCAGCACCTGCATATTCAAACATATTTTTATCATAAAAGGAAAGAACTTTCGGTTGGCATACCATGTTGTATTCGTTTTGCTGCAATACTTCTATCATAGGTTGCAACCAATTCTCTGTTATTTCAACATCAGAATTTAATAGCACATAATAATCTGTATTTACTTTTTTCAGTGCTTCATTATACCCTTTAGCAAAACCTAAGTTTTGGGGTAATTCAATGATGGTTACACCAGGAAAATTTTCACTTATAAATGAAATCGAATTATCGGAAGATGCATTATCAGCAACAATTATCCGCAGATTTGAATAAGTTGTTGTAAGAACAGATGGCAAAAATTGTTGCAAAAATTTTTTACCATTCCAGTTTAATATTACAATGGCAACTGACGGAAGTGCAGACAAGCTTTTGAAATTAGTTGATCAAAAGTAAGGGATGCCATCATAACTTATTATTTTCGGAACATGTTTCGTCAATTGCTGAACTGGCGTGTATTACTTGCACTCATTGCTATTTTAATTGTTACCGGCACTATATTCTACTCTTCTTATGTCGCCAAAAAAATTGAAAAAGAGGAAAGACAGAAAGTAGAAGAATGGGTAGAGGCAAGCAATTCTTTATTAAGTGCCAATACCGGCGATACACGGTTACATCTTACCATCATTCAAAATAATGATGATATTCCCATTATTGTAACCAATGAAAAAGATAGTATACTCGATTATAAAAACTTAGATTCATCAAGAATAGCCGGAGATCCTCTTTTTTTAAAAAAATCATTAGAACAATATAAAGCAGATAACGCACCTATCATATGGACTGATCCGTTTGATCCAACCCTTATAAATAAATATTATTATGGCAATAGCAGGTTATTAAGAGAGGTAAAATATTATCCTATTGTGCAATTGTTTATTGTTGGCTTATTTATTCTAATAACCTTATTGGCATTGCGAAGCAACTACCGTTCTACGCAAAACCAGGTGTGGGCAGGAATGGCAAAAGAAACAGCACACCAGTTGGGAACGCCTGTTTCTTCGCTGGAGGGATGGCTGGAAATTTTAAGGGAAACAACGGGTAATGAAAAGATGGTATACGAACTGGAAAAAGATGTAAACAGGTTAAGACTGGTTAGCGACAGGTTTGGAAAAATAGGAAGCACACCACAATTAGAAGAACTGAATATTATAAAACAGGTAGAAGATGTAGTGGAATATGTAAGAAAAAGAGCTCCCGGTAAAGTTGTTTTTAGTATAGATACACATGGACATACCAATATTCCGGTGCGCATATCAGGACCCTTATTTGACTGGGTTATAGAAAATTTACTAAAGAATGCTCTTGATGCCATGGAAGCAACAGGTACCATACATGTTGAAATAATAAACCAGGAAAATGATGTAGTTATAGAAGTAACGGATACAGGAAAAGGCATTAGTGCTACCAATATTTCTAAAGTATTTAAACCTGGTTTTACAACAAAAAAAAGAGGCTGGGGATTGGGATTAAGTTTATCCAAAAGAATTGTTGAGCAATATCATAAAGGAAGTTTGTCAGTAAAAAATTCAGAAGTTGGTAAAGGCACAACTTTCAGAATTGTTTTAAAAAAATAAAATAGATTTGCCGGGAGGAAATAATTAAGAAGTATGAAGTATGAATTAAGAAGTAAGATGTATGATGTATGAGGAAGATTGATTTAAAGATTTTTTAATTCTTAATTTTTAATTTCTCTCTAGCCCAGGTGTTGAAATTGGTAGACAAGCCACCTTGA
>JACDAZ010000118.1 GCA_013695175.1 Flavisolibacter sp.
TAACTACAGGCAGTTTTGATGACCGTCGTGAACTTGCCATAGAAGTAGATGATCATTCCATCATAGATCGGCTGGTTAAAACAGCTCACCACGACTGGAAACATTCTTATGCATTGGATCTTTCTGACAAAGGTTTATATGAAGATCTTGAAAACAGGGGTGCCGGAGGATCAGAAAAGCTGGTGCTGAATTTTAGTAAAAAGAAAAAATAATCTTTTTTAAAGCATTCAGCACCCTCTTTCATTTATAAAATCAATGCCTGTTACACAAACATTGAACTGCTCTTTCCGTTGTTTCTGAAATAGAAGAAAACCCAAACACATCTGCATTCTGTCTTGTCTCCCAAAAGAATTTTCCTCTTTCCCTGGATGTATTTCCAATTTCGTTCATGGTTTCAGCATCATATAACCTGCCATTGACCATGGTCATGCTTATTGTTTCAGTGTTTAGAATGTTTTCCAACGGATTTTTATCCATCACAACCAGGTCCGCTAATTTCCCTGCTTCTAATGCACCAATCCAATCATCAAAACCTAAAGATTGTGCTGGATTGATGGTAGCTGTTTTTAATGCTTCATGGTTTGTCATTCCGCCTTGCTGCATCATCCATATTTCCCAATGAGCACCCAATCCCTGTAATTGTCCATGAGCACCTATATTTACTAATACACCTACATCATTTAATTTCTTTGCCTGTGCAGAGACTAAAATATGTCCATTCACATATTCTTCTTCCGGTAACATAGTACGATGGCGGCTACGTGAATCAACAATATGTCGTGGTGTAAATCTCAAAAGCCTTTCCTTCTCCCAAACATTGGTATGCTGGTACCAGTAAAACTCACCACTCACAGAACCATAAGAAACAATTAATGTGGGAGTATAAGCAGTACCGGATTGTTTCCATAATTGTATTACATCATCATACAAAGGCACTACAGGCATGTTATGTTCTATAGTGGTATGTCCATCGAGTATCATACTAAGATTATGAAAGAAAAATGACCCGCCTTCGGGCACCACTTCCATTTCTAAATCTCGTGCAGCTTTAATGACCATCTGTCGCTGATCGCGGCGTGGCTGGTTATAACTTTTTACAGAAAAAGCACCAAAAGATTTTGTTCTGCGCAATGAACTTCTTGCATCATCCAGCGTATTAATAACCGCTTTAAAATCACCTTCTGCACCATATAATATGGTACCGGTAGAAAAAACTCTTGGGCCTACCATTTGTCCTGTTTTTACCATCTCACTTTGTGCAAATACAAGCTCGCTATTGGCAGATGGATCATGCATGGTGGTAACACCATAAGCAAGGTTGGCATAATAAGGCCAATGTTTTTGTGGTGTAACACCTTCTCTGAAATGTCCCCCATGTGCATGAGCGTCTATAAAGCCGGGCATGATGGTTTTTCCAGAGGCATCTATACGTTTTGCATTGGCAGGAATGGTTACTTCATTTGCTCTTCCAACAGCTTTGATCTTATTTCCTTCCACTACCAGTGTCCCATTTTCAATGACATCATTTCCCTTCATAGTAATAATGCGGGCATTTGTAAATGCAACAACTCCTTGTGGCTTATCTGCTGTTGCTGTTAATCCAATGGTGGTTCCTTTTTCAGGAATCACAAATGCAGAATCAGGTCTTCCTGCAACAAATTCAAACCTGTCTTCCAAACTGATTGTAAAATATTGATCACCCAAAGTATAATGAAGTTGCTTGTTGTTCTTATTCCAGTGCAGGTTTAAACCCGCATCACGTGAAACTTTTTTTACAGGAAAATCTGCAGTACTGCTTCCAATATCAATTGTTTTACCCGTTACAGGAAAAGTGGCTATATATACATTATGCAGATCATTAAAAGCCACCCAGCTTTCATCGGGAGAAACAACAAACTGGCTTCCGTACATACTTTTTAAATGCACACGTTCATCACTTCCATCTAATTTACTGCTTGCCAGGGTGCGGTTCAATCCTCCACCCACCTGGTAAAAAATACGGTCACTGTTTTTATTAAACCTGGGCATGATACCCCGGTTTGAAACAAAATTGGCTGTTCCCCCATTTGCTGAAATAGTATATATACCGGGTTGTGATGTAAATGCAGGTCCTAATACATCGTTACCTCCTTCTCTATAAAAAGCAATGGTTTTGCCATCAGGAGAAAAAGAAGGAAGTCTGAAAATTCCTTTTTCACTGGTAACCTTAACTGGGCGTGAGGCTCCCTGGAAATTTGTTTTGTATATACTGCCACCGTCTGCATCATTCCATGTGGTATATAAAATAGTTTTTCCATCCGGTGAAAATGATGGGTCAAACTCAAAGTCTTTTCCATTCGTTACTCTTTCAGGATTTCCATTTGGTAATTGCTTTTTATATAAATAGCCCAGTGCATTAAAAACAATCCATTTACCATCAGGAGATGTGGTTGCCTGCCTGATAACATTTACATTAAATTGGTCCTGGTTGATGTTTTGTTTAAACCTAACGGCATCGGCTATGCGATGTGTTACTTGCGCTGTAAATGGAATAACAGTGGAAGAATTGGGTTTTGTAATGTCAATTCTATTCAATTTTCCATGACTCCATATCACTAAGGATTTATTGTCAGGCATCCAGGAATAACCTGTAAAACTGCCAAAGACGGTCCAGGCTTCCTGCTGGTCTTTTGACAAATTATCATACACAGGCCATTCTTCACCTGTTTGAAGGTTACGCAGGTATAAAACTGTTTTTGTTCTTACCCTTTTAATAAAGGACAGCATTTTACCATCACGTGAAAGTTGCGGACGCATGGCACCACCTGTACCACCTGTTACATTCTCTATAGTCCCTTTTTCCCTGTCAAACCTGCGGATCACAAAAATCTGGCTATTTGGATCTTTATTGTATTGAAAGAATCCACCGGGATATACATCTTCACTAAAATATACATAGCGTCCATCAGGAGAAACGGTAGGTTCATTTACATCCTGCTGGTCGTTTTTACGAACCGTTAATTGTAAACCACTTCCACCACTGATATGATACATCCATATTTCACCGGCACCCAATGACCTGCCTGAAGTGAAATGTTTCCGTGCCACTATATATTGCATATCAGGTGTCCATGCTGCATTATTTAATAAGTGGAAGGTTTCTTTTGTTATTTGTTTTGCATTAGCTCCATCCCTATCCATCACCCATATATTATCCCCACCACCGGCATCAGAAGTAAATAATATTTTTTTACCATCAGGACTGAAACGTGGCTGCACCTCAAATGGCAAACCTGTGCGTAATGGTTTAGCAGTACCACCTGCAACAGGCATGATGAAAATATCTCCTAATAAATCAAAAACAATTTCTTTTCCATCGGGTGACACATCAAGATTCATCCAGGTTCCTTCACTAAGTGTAAAGGACACTTCTTTGTGCAAACTATCCGGATTGGCAACATCCCATTTAGGTTTTTCCTGGCCAAATGAAAAAAAAGTGACAAGTACTGCAAGAACAGCTAAAAAATATTTTATGTAATTCATGATATGCAATTATAAAAAAGGGAAGATAAAACTTATTGAGTTTTAAAAGTTACGCATATAATGAAGGGTTGAATTCTTACTATAATGAAAAAAAACGCAGCTCAATTGGCTGCGTTTTAAAATGAATGAAAGAAATTTATTGTTTTTGCTGCTCTTTTTTATCAGCAATATTTCCAATTACAGCACCCGTTCCCGCACCTACCAAACCACCTACAACTGCACCGGCAGCACGGTTCTTTTTATTTACCACAGCACCAGTACCTGCACCAACCACGCCACCAATGATAGCTCCTTTTGCAGTATTACTGATCCCGGTTTTTTCTTTTGTTGCAGCAGGTTCTGCTGGCTCAGAAGCCGGAGCAGCAGTTTCCGTTTGCCCTGATGAAGAAGTTTGAGCTGTAGAATTATCTTGAGGTGTTGATGATGTAGTATTATTTTTTACCGGTTCCTGATTTACAGTTTGCGTCTTCTTAGCAACGGGTTGTTTTTTTGTAACAGGAGGTATTGATTCTTTTTCTTCAGGTTGTGCAATCTCCGGCTGTGTGGCCAATTCTTCCTTCCATGCCTGCATCTCCTGCATTTCTGTTGCCGCCTTTACTTCTGCCTCAGCCTGCTCATTGGCTGTTGGCTTTTGCGAACATGATGCAAATAAAATAGTAGTAGATAAAACCAAAAAAATGTTCTTCATAATTGAGTGGGTTTAAGGATTATTAATAGGCTAAAACTAATATCATGAATGGTGATATCAGAGTAGTTAAGTAATTATTCATCACTTTAAAATAAAGTCGAGCGAAAATACTTTCGGGATTTTTCGAACCTGCAAGAAAACTTACTATCCCTTAAATGGAGTTTAACAACTATATATTCACTATTAATGGGGTATCATTTGTATTAAAGTTGATGCAGAAGCTATATTTTCATATCCTTCCCTTGAGAAGTAAAATACTTCCTCAGAAGGTTTATTTAATATTTTACTGGAAACCACCTCCACTGTACAACGACCATCTTTACCTGTAATGGCTACTACACGAATGCAATCAACTCCTTTGCGGGGATTGTATTCAATAAAAACATTATTTAAAGGCGCATTGGTAACAGCATCCCTAACATCAAAAGTGATTCGTTCTAATTCAAAATCTTTACTACAACTAATAAAGAATAGCATTGACAGGAGTACAATTATTTTCATATGATACCTTAGGTTTAATATAGTTGCTGTCATAATTGATACTTTATTCAAAAGTATCTTTCACCCACAGCCATTAAAATTGAATTTTGCGATACAGATTACTGAATTAGTATAATTCAATTATTATGCTCATTAATAGAATGGGAAATTCTTGCACAGCAAACCAATTGCTCTGTGTATTATTTCAGAATGAAATAATGCTTTAAACTCTTTACCGTTAATTAGAAACTCAAAAAAAAATTCATTCAGCGTTACACAAACTGTGGAATCAATTGTAGAAGTTGAATTACAATTTGATATCAGCACTTCTTTTCATCCAGGTAATCTATTTTTTTAATGATGGTCTTTTTTAACCTGATGCCAGTTTGGCATTTGTAAAAAAATGAATTTTATTTCTGCAACACCTGCCTTCTTGTTTTAAAGAAATTTTGCTCCATCATCCCATTTTTAAATAAAACTCATTTAAAGCTTCTGCTCTGGGTTTGAAACTATTGCTGATACAAAACCTCAAAAGAAAATTTTGAGACAAAATAGGGTGGTGTTTATAACCTGACATTGAATAGTTTTATAATGTTTTGTAATGTTTGAAATTTATAATGATTCTAATAAAACAACAATCTTTAAATCAATACTTTAAAGCGTTACATATGAACAATTCTTAATTGCTGCCTGTAAACCGGAATCTTTAAAGATTTATATTGCATGTAATCGTCTAAATAATTTCAAACAAAAATCATAACTAACTTATAATCAGTATTATTTCTTATTAA
>JACDAZ010000507.1 GCA_013695175.1 Flavisolibacter sp.
GCAATACATATAGATTTAACAGGCGTTCAGAAAGAAATCCAAATACCCTTTGTTGGTAAGGATCTGATTTGTTTTCAATCTTTTCACGTACTTCAAACAAAATATTAAAAAGCCATTGTAAGTAATGATCCCATATTTCCCATCTTGCTACCATCATATTATAGTATGACATTTTTTTCTGATTCTCAAATAGCGATGTGCTTCTTTTGTATTCAGGATAATTGTTTAAAATTACCTGAATAACAAGTTCCCAATCCGAAAGATGGTGAGCTTCTGCATAAGCTTCTTTAATGCTATATTTTTTCTCTTTTTTTTTCAGTGCCCACTCGGGACGCTGCAAAATAACATCATGTGTATCTAAAAGTTCCTGCAGTTTTATATACAATTCTTTAGAAACAACGGCATCAATATTTTCCTGGTTTAGAGCAAAATACCTTCGGCTTTTATTTTTAAATAAATACTTTTTATAAAAAAAAGTAAAATACCTGCGGTAATGGCAAAGCCCCCATGCATCTATTCCTGTTCTATCCAAATTTTTCCAGATCCAGTAGCATGCTGTTAATTCAGCAAATGAAGAATTTAATTCAGCAATATTATCACCAGTATGATCACTTATCGCTTTATGATTACTTGTTATTTGCGATGACCCAACAAAAATGGGTGTAACAAATTTTGCTGCAGGTACAGGTGCTTCCTTATGGAGAACAGTAAACAATTGAATTTGTGGTAGCATTATTTTGTTTATTATCTATTGTTACTATAAACATACTGCCATACAAATTCGTATAGATTGAAGCTGTCAGAATCAGCTTGATTAAGTTTTAATTTCAAGTCTTCCTTATCAATATCTTTCATACGTTGTTGTTGAATGAGATGAAAAGCTTTTTCAGTAAGTAAAATATTTTTTTTGCTGGAAGATTTTTCATTTCTTCTGTGGTCTAAAATTTCACTATACAAATCATCAATGCCTTCCTTTTGAGAAGCAATGGTTTTTATAATGGCAATCTCTTTTTCTTTTGATTGGAAAGCCGGTGCCAGTTTTAATTTTAGATTTTTTTCAAATGCATCTGCGCCCGGCCTGTCACTTTTATTAACAACAAAAATATCGGCAATCTCCATTAAACCGGCTTTCATAGTTTGTATTTCATCGCCTCCCTCAGGCACCATTACAACAACAGTTACATCAGCAAGACCTGCAATTTCAACTTCGCTTTGGCCAACCCCCACAGTTTCAATAATTATATAATCGAAACCTGCAGCTTTCATAATATCTGTAAACTCCAGTATTTTAGGAGCCAATCCACCCAAAGAACCTCTTGTTGCCAGTGAACGAATAAATACATTCGGATGGATATACCAGTCACTCATTCGGATTCTATCGCCTAATAAAGCGCCTAAATTAAAAGGAGATGAAGGATCAACACATAACACAGCTACTGTATTATTTTCCTTGATCATTTTACTCATTAATGCATCAACTAAAGTGCTTTTACCAGCACCCGGAGGACCTGTTATACCAATAACAAATGTATTTGATGATGGTAATTGTCTTAAGAAGTCTTCGTAACCTGGTGATTCATTTTCCACCAATGAAATAGCCCTTGCAATGGATTTAAAATCTTTTTGAACAATTTTAGAAATCAATTCGGTCGCCATGAATACAAACATAAATGAAATGTGCAATACCCAAACCCAAACTGTTCATTGATGTACTTAATTTTATATAATGGTTCCTGTTTCTGTAGTCATAATTTGCCTGGATGCTGCGGATACAATTGATAAAGTAGTTGATGCAGCTCTTTTACTTACTGATGATGTGATTGTTTTAGATACAGGAAGCATTGACGATACTTTAAACAAAATACCCCCCGGTGCAAAATTGATCAACAGTAAGTGGCTGGGATTTGGTGCAACAAAAAATGAAGGCGCAAAGCTTGTAAAATATAGCTGGGTCTTTAGTTTAGATAGTGATGAAGTAATTAGTAAGGAATTAAATGAATCAATACATTCACTTAATTTTTCAAATAGCAATACTATCTATTCAATGAAACGTATCAATTATTTTGGAGATCAACCTATATTATATGGGGAGTGGAAAAATGACTGGGTAAAAAGAATATTTCATAAGGATGTTGCATTGTGGGATCTGTCACCTGTACATGAAAAATTATGTTTTGATAAAAATATTCAAATTAAAAAATTAAAAGGTATACTTCATCATTATACAACAACAGGTTTTGAAGCCTATTATAAAAAGCTGGAAGCCTATTCTAACCTGATGGCTGAAAGGAATTTCATCAATGGCAAAAAATCTTCGTCATTAACAATATACCTTGCTCCCGCTTTTAATTTTATTAAGAATTATTTTTTTAATCTGGGCATACTTGACAAAAAAGCAGGCTGGCACATTGCGAAAGCACATGCCTTGTATACATACATGAAATATAAAAAGCTGCACCAACTGCACCGGAAAAACACTAAAGATGTTTAAATCATCTATAGAAAATCAGCATTACAATAACAAAAAAGATATGTTGATTTTTTCAGCCATTTTTTTAATGCTGGCTTGTTTGTTTATCTCCCGTGCAGCCTTATCCATATCACTTATTTTTTTTGTTGCTCTTACTTGTGTGCATAAAAATATTTTAGAACAAGCGAAAGCTTTTATTACAAATAAATTTCTGGTAGCATTAAGTTTTCTATTTATTATTCCATTAATTTCTGGCATATGGAGCAGCAACAAAACAGAATGGTTACATATTTTACAGGTAAAATTGCCCTTTATTTTATTGCCATTTTCATTTTCTGGCAAATGGAAAATGAATAATCATCATTGGAATATAATAGGTTCTTTTTTTATTGCACTCACCTTTGCTGCCTGTTGCATCAGTACATTGTTTTACCTGCAGAATATGCAGGAAGTTCATGCAGCTTATTTAAAAGCCAAAGTGCTTCCTACATCTTTTGATAATGATCATGTTAGGTTCAGCCTTGCCATTGCTATTGCTTTTTTTGTTTGTCTTTTCAAACTGCAAAAGAATATCAGCAGAAAGGAAAATTTCATACTCGCATCACTTGCACTATTGTTTTTTGTTTACCTGCACCTTTTATCAGCACGCACTGGTTTAGTAGCAGCTTATTTTATATTTATTGCTTTTTCAATTAAGCTTCTATTAAACAAAACAAGAAGATTATTTTTATTACCTGCACTGCTTATAGTACCTGCATTATCCTTTTTTGTTTTCCCCACTTTTCAAAACCGTATCAAGTTTCTCGTATATGATTTCTCATATTATAAAAGCAATCATTATTTGCCCGGAGCTACAGATGGCAATCGGATACTTTCTATTAAAGCAGGTTCAGATATATTGTTGAAAAATCCATTTGGTGTAGGTGCAGGTGATATTTGGGATGAAACAATTGAATGGTATTTTGAAAATATTCCGGATATTTTACCTACCGATCAACTCTATCCCAGCAGTGAGTGGCTGATGTACGGCACCATGATGGGTTGGTTGGGTATCATTGGTTTTTCTATAATTCTATTTTATCCTTTATTTATAAAGATGACCAGGTTCAGATTTGAATGGATACTGCTGAACCTGGTTCTCATTTCAAGTATTGTTTTTGATACAGGATTAGGTACGCAATATGGAATATTTTTACATCTTATATCTTTATTATTGTGGTGGAAAAATTATAGTATTGAAGCTAAGCCATCATAACAATTACTTATCGTTTGTGCATCATATTTGTATAAGTTAACGCTATGACGAATTTCATTCCAATATTTCCATTAAGTATTATTGTTTACCCGGGTGAAGACCTGAACCTGCACATATTTGAACCCAAGTATAAGCAAATGATTTACGAATGCCATACACAAAAAAAATTATTTGGTATTCCTGCTGTTATTGAAAATAAAATGCAGGATTATGGTACGCTGATGCATATAGCTGAAGTAACAAAAACTTATGACAATGGCGAAATGGATATAAAAACAATTGGTGATAAAGTATTCAGAATACTGGAAGTGATAAATGATATACCAGAAAAATTATTTAGTGGTGCTATAGTAAACTATCCCCATAATCAACATGAGGGTAATCCTGAAATTATGCGCAGGATGATCAATAGTATCAGGGAGCTGCACAAACTATTAAATGTATCCAGGGATTTTAAAAAAGATGACGAGAAAGTAAATAGTTATGATGTTGCACATCATGTGGGTTTATCCTTACAGGAAGAATATGAATTGCTCAATTTAATGGATGAAAGACAAAGGCAGGAATATTTAAAAAGGCATTTAACCAAAGTAATTCCTATGGTAGCAGAAATGGAATCATTGAAAGAAAAAATAAAATTAAATGGTCATTTCAAAAACCTGGAAGGTTTTGATTTTAAAAACACTAAAGAGTAATAATCAGTTTTGATATTTAATTTAGCTGCCAATACCACCAGATGAACAAAACGCTCTGCCTCGACTTTGGAAATTCAAGGTTAAAAGCTGCTATATTTTTGAACGAGGAAATTAAAGAAACATTTCTTTTAAGAGAGGATGCAGAAATTCATCTGCAGGAAGTACTGCAACACCATCAACCGCATTATTCAATTCTATCATCAGTTATTGAACATTCGGCAGCTATAGAAGAACTCCTTAATAACCAAACTAAATTTCATAAGCTTACCAATACATCAAGCCTGGCTTTTACCATTCCTGTTGGTAAACCTGAAACAGTGGGTGCAGACAGACTTGCTATTGCATCAGCAGCAGTTGATATGTTTCCCGGTCAACATAATTTAGTGATAGCACTTGGCTCCTGCATTACCTATAATTTCATTAATAAACAACACCAACTTCTGGGTGGAGCTATAACACCGGGTATGGAAATGCGGTTTAGAGCTATGCATGAATTTACTGCTAAACTACCTATGGCAAAAGCAACATGGAATGTGCCGTTAATAGGTTATGATACCATAACAAACCTGCAGTCAGGCGTAGTATTAGGTATAGCTGGTGAAATAGACAAAATGATTGAATTGTACAATAACAGGTACAGCAACTTTAACGTGCTTTTAACCGGGGGTGATATACCCTTCTTTGAGCCGCATTTAAAAAAGAAGATATTTGCAGACCCTCATTTAATTTTTAAAGGTCTTTATGCCATCAGCAAAATCAATCATGTTTAAATATTTTTCAACGTCTTTTTTATATCTTCTCTTAATTGTTTTTTTTACATTCAATTCCTTCTCAGTATTTGCACAGGATAATTCACCTTACTCACGATATGGGCTTGGTGATTTAGCTCCCAATTCTAATATTGTAAATCGTGCAATGGGTGGTATAAGTAGTGGGTACGCAGATTTTCTTTCTATAAACTTTAATAACCCGGCTTCTTTTTCCGCGTTTCAAAATATTTTAGAACCACGCACTAACAAACCTGTTTCGGGACGTGCTATGTTTGATGTAGGTCTTAATTACGATAGTAAAACAATTCGCAATCCAAACCAACCCCAAAAATTTACTTCCTCCAATGCTCAATTTTCATACGTACAATTGGGAATGCCCATTCGTAGAAATTGGGGATTAAGTTTTGGTCTTCGACCCATTTCACGCATTAGTTATAAAATAGTTCGTAACGAAAAACTTTTTGATCCTGCAAGCGGCTTACCTGTTGATAGCACCATTACTGAATTTAGCGGGGATGGTGGTGCTTATTTACCATCAATAGGAACAGGTGTTGCCATTAAAAATTTTAGTATAGGTGTAAATGCTGGTTATCTGTTTGGACAAAGAAAAAATTCAACCCGCAGGGCATTTATTAATGATACTGTTCAATATTACAATTCCAACCATACCACCAATTCATCATTTGGAGATCTGTTTTTTCAATTAGGTGCACAATACAACATTAAGATTACAGAGCAAACTAATATGCGCCTGGGCTTAACCGGCAATTTGCAACAAAACATTAAAGGAACCCAGGACCTTATAAGAGAAACTTTTATTCGTGATCCGGGAGGCAATGGTGATTTTCGATTAGATAGTGTTTATGAAATCAACAACCAGTCGGGAGACATTGTTTATCCTGCTTCATATACAGCAGGTTTTGTAGTAGAACACAAAAAAGCAAAGGGCGGCGGATGGTTATTAGGTGCTGACCTTGTACAAACAAAATGGAGTAACTATCGCTTTTTTGGAGCCAGTGATGCAGTAGCGGATAACTGGCAACTTAGAGTCGGTGGACAGTTAAGACCAGAGCCAGCTATCAATTATTTTAGTAATGTGGCATACCGAGGTGGATTTTCTTTTGGAAAAGATTATATAACCGCAGGTGGCGATCTGCCTTCATGGACAGCTACTTTAGGATTGGGTTTACCATTACCAAATTATAATCGGTTAAGCCCCAATCAATTTACCATTATCAACATTGCACTTGAATATCAAAACCGTGGCAATAATGACAACCCAATAAAAGAAAACACTTTTAGGTTTAGTTTAGGACTTAATTTCAGTGACCTTTGGTTTACCAAAAGGAGGTATGATTAACAACACCATCTTAAAAAAACATTTATTAAGAGCAGCTATGGTTTATAGCTGCTTCTTTCTTTTGAGTTGTGAAAATGATGAGAGAGAGATAAATGAATGGATGGATAAAAAAGTGATGGTAGAAGAAGCAAAAGGAATTACTTCATTATTCAGCCAGGGCGGAACGTTAAGAGCTAAATTAACATCTCCACTAATGCTACGATACCTGGGTGATACAGTGTATATTGAATTCCCAAATACACTTCATGTAGATTTTTATGATTCAACAATAACAAGAGAAAGCTGGGTGGATGCCCGGTATGGAAAATATTTTGAAAATTTAAATAAAGTTCTACTAAGAGACAGTGTGCAAGTGATCAATATAAAAGGTGATACTTTGAAAACACCCGAATTGTGGTGGGACCAAAACCTGAAAATATTTTTTACCGACTCCTCAGTTCGCATTACTACCAAAGACAAAAGAATATATGGTGGCAAAGGATTGGAAGCAGCTCAAGACATGAGTTGGTATGTTATTAAACAACCAACAGGTACTATACGTGTATCTAATGAGTCTATGAGCAATGAACCGCCACCTGCAATGCCACTTCCCCCGGATCAACAATAGATTATTTAGATTGTTGTACTACTTATCACGGTATAATTTTCTATATACCTTCACTTACAATAAATAAGCATATGGAATACAGAAGAATGGGTAAAACTGGTTTACAGTTGAGTGTACTTTCTTATGGAAGCTGGGTTAGTTTTCATAAACAAATTGATGACAGCATTGCTGATGAATTAATGGGAATAGCATATGATAATGGAATTAATTTTTTTGACAATGCTGAAGTATATGCTTTGGGTGAAAGTGAAAGAATGATGGGTAGGATTTTGAAAAATAAGAACTGGGACAGAACTTCTTATACAATCAGCAGTAAAGCTTTTTTTGGATGGAGAGGGAAAGCCAATAAACCCAATCAAACTGGGTTAAGCAGGAAGCATTTAGTGGAGGCCTGCAACGAAGCACTGGTAAGATTACAACATGATTATTTAGATATTTTCTTTTGCCATCGTCCTGATAAAAATGTACCTGTTGAAGAAGTAGTATGGACTATGAACCTTTTAATACAACAGGGAAAAATTCTTTATTGGGGTACCAGTGAATGGAACGGTGTTGAAATAATGGAAGCCCATAGGGTGGCCAATCAATTAGGATTAATAGGTCCTTCAGTAGAACAACCTCAGTATAATTTGCTGGAAAGATCAAAAATGGAAAATGAATTTTCTACGATCTTTAAAACAGTGGGTATGGGAACTACTATCTGGAGTCCGCTTGCTTCCGGGTTATTAACAGGCAAATACAATAATGGGATTCCCGAAGGAAGCCGTTTTGCATTGGAAGGTTTTGACTGGCTTCGTAATCAATGGATGGTTGATGAAAAACTGAACAGGGTAAGAGAACTTACGAAACTTGCAGAAGAACTTGGGGTATCACTTTCAACCTTGTCAATTGCATGGACAACAAAAAATCCAAATGTTACAACAGCGATTTTAGGAGCTACTAAAAAAGAACAATTAATTGAAAATTTAAAAGCACTTGAAGTAGCCACAAAGTTAACACCTGATGTATTGACCAGGATAGATGACATAATGCAAACGGCACCAAAATTACCTGAGTATTAATTATGCAAGTTGCATCTTTTAAAATTTTATCTTCATTTGATGCTAATGAAAGACAAAGTAATTTTTATAACGGGTGGCAGCAGGGGCATTGGAAAAGCCATTGCTTTACGCATGGCAAAAGAAGGAGCCAATATTGTAATTGCTGCAAAAACAACAGAAGCACATCCAAAGCTTGAAGGAACCATTTATACTGCTGCTGAAGAAATTGAAAAAGCAGGTGGTAAAGCTTTGGCTGTGCAACTTGATATTCGTTCAGAAGAACAGATACAGGAAGCAGTTGCTAAAACAATTGAAACTTTTGGTGGCATAGATATTCTTGTAAATAATGCAAGCGCCATCAATCTTTCTCCCACAGAACAAACGGAAGCCAAACGCTTTGATCTTATACAGGGCATAAATATTCGTGGTACATTTTTAATGTGCAAGGCCTGTATTCCTCATCTCAAAAAATCTTCAAATGCTCATATACTCAATCTTTCCCCACCGCTGGAGATGGATCCTAAATGGTTTGCACCACATCTTGCTTATACCATAAGCAAGTATGGTATGAGTATGATCATTCTTGGACTGGCAGCAGAATTAAAACCATTTAATATTGCAGCAAATGCATTATGGCCAAAAACCACCATTGCTACTGCGGCTGTGCAAAACTTATTAGGTGGAGACTATCTTATTCAAAGAAGCCGTAAACCCGATATTGTTGCAGATGCAGCTTATGCCATACTTAGTAAGCCTTCATCATTAACCGGTAATTTTTTTATTGATGAAGATGTGTTGGAACAGGAAGGCATAACCGATTTTTCATCCTATGCTGTAGATCCCGATATGCCCCTGCAACCGGATCTTTTTATTAATTGATTCAAATAATTTTATAATTCTTAAAATCAAAGGGACGATTCCCCGTTATCTTTTCAATCAAGTTTTTGAACTTTTCCTTTGGCTTTAATTTATTATAAGCCATGTTATGTTCAAACTTCCAGTTCTTGTTTTTAATTTGCTCCTGCATAACAAGTGGATGTGTTCCTTTAAAATTTTCTAGTGCATC
>JACDAZ010000512.1 GCA_013695175.1 Flavisolibacter sp.
TTACTGCAAGAGACAGACCCGCCGTATGATGTTCTGTCATTTGCGATGCAACAAATGAATCAACATTTGCATTCCTTTTCTTTTCCGATGCATCAGGTTGAGCCTGCACACAAAAGTTTAAACTAAAGCAGAATACTAAAAAAGTAATTAGGTGAGTCATGTCTTTTTAATTATTAGTGTAGTCTGTTGTTGCTGAACCTTTTTTCTGCTACTTTTTATTGTTTTCAATACCGGCCACCATGTCATTGCTATCTCTGCACATATCAGGGGCATAAACGAAAAAAAATATTCGTTGACAACCCTGTTAAACGTTGGATCTGTAATGGGTCCAAATAAAAAATCCATAGATACCACATCACCTACACGCACTGCTACAAAAGAAAGAACCGTAACATAACTCCTCACCATAAACTGACGGTGAGCTTTAATGTTTTTGTTCTTTATTAAAACCATGCAGCCACCGTTGTTATCAAAACTAAAACAGCTAAAATGAACAAAGAGACCCGACAGGGAAGGCAGGAACTAACAACAGATAATCGCAATGCAGATAAACCGGTGATAATTGCTCCTATTATATAAATCTTACCACTTGTTCTATGGAATTGCACATACCTTGTGCGAATGCTTTTCCAAAATTGCAGTGGTCCAAGAAATAAAGCAATAGTTCCTCCAATTAAATGAGAAACCACCCATACCTGGTTATTGAAGAAACTGTCGCCGAAATTCTTACTCCTATATCCATACAGATATATTGCTACATTGTCGAGAAAGAAATAAATCGAAAAACCAATTATCAGTCCCCACCCTAAAAATGAAAAAAGTTTATTGAATACGGCTACCATAAATTATTTACTTCTTAATTATTTTGTGCAGGTACCGGGCTTAATACATCCACCACACATTTCCATTTACCATCATCCTGTTTTTTCCAAATAGTTACTGCTTTGAAATTGTGAGTGATTGAAGTCCCGGCTGAATCCGGTATCAGCATTTGTGTATTCTCCATTAAATAACCCATGTCACCGCTTTCGGAAATTTCTGCAGATTGTGGTTCCCATGAAATATGAAACCCGGGATTAGTAAAACTTCCTTCTACCATTTGCCTTATCTGTTGCTTGCCTCTCAAGGGATCTTCTCCCGGTGAAAGTACTACTGCATCATCCATCCAGTAACTGAGAATAGAATCTACATTCCCGGTAGCCGCAACCTGTGACCACTGGCGGCTTGTTTGCATAAGATTTTCTTTTTCAGACGCTGTATCTGATTTCTGTTCGTTACAACTGATGAATGCTACAAGTATCATGGCAATAATGATTGTCTTTTTCATGAGTATAAGTGTTGTTTTAGATGATTACTTAATCCTTTCTGAACGTCCACAACTTCAATCCACTTGTAGGATCCACTACTTCTCTTATAACTTTAAATCCTAGTTTTTCATAGAAAGGAACATTTGCTGGTTGCGCTGTTTCCAGATATACAGGTTCACCATTTGCCTCTGCTTTTTTCATCACCGGCTGCAGCAAAGCTTTACCCAATCCTTTACCATGAAATGCAGGATCTACACCCAGGATCATTACGTACCAATGCGGCTCCGGAACATCTTGATTATGATATGTACCAATAAAGTCAAGAACAGAAAAAAACCTGTTTGCCTGCTCTTCCCCCAGCAGCTGAGGAAGTTTATTTAATCCACCATCCTCTGCTTTTTCTGGTGTAATGTCAGTCCCATTTGGTGGCAGGCATACAACAGCGCCTTCACCGTGAGTTGTAGTATAAACTTCTCCGAACTTCATTCCGTATTCCACGCCTGCTTTGAAGTGAGCAGGCGATCGCTCCATTCTTTCCTGTTCATCAGGGAAGGCATAGTTTTGCAAGGGATCGTTCATAAAAGCTTTTGCGAGTGATGCAGCAGCGCTGTCCACATCTTTCTCCAAAATCAACCGTACTTCGTTATTCATATAGTTTAGTTCAATTATTTTTTTTCCGAAACATGATCTGCTAAAATTTGCCACCTGCCGCCACGCCAAATCCAGGTGGTGGTATACCGCTTGGTAAAATCGAGTGGTTTGCCGGAGTTTGTACCTGTAAACTGGATAATACCGTTTTCAATGGCCGTATTCCCATCTACATAAATCTTCTGATCCTTTAATTCTAAAGATATAAGAACAATAGAATTGTTCTTATAGAAATCCATTTCTTCTGTTTTGTTATAGATAAATCCTTTATGATCTGTATAGGAATATTCATCAGCAAG
>JACDAZ010000125.1 GCA_013695175.1 Flavisolibacter sp.
CATCCATTACAAAGGCATGTTAACTGATGGAAATGTTTTTGATCAGACAAGAACCACCCCTGCAATTTTTCAACTTGGAGACTTAATAGCTGCCTGGAAAAATGTTATTCCAAAAATAAAAGAAGGTGGAAGAATTGTTATGTATGTACCACCTTCCCTGGGATATGGTAATAGAGATAATAGGGATCAAAATGGAAATATTGTCATTCCTGCTAACTCTATCCTAATTTTTGAAGTAGACCTCCTGCAAGTGCAATAGCCCCATAAACAATTGTATTTTTATCGCAAACATTAATACGTGGCTCACGAGGCGATTTCGGTTTTTGATATGTTTAAAATTGGTATTGGTCCATCAAGTTCTCATACACTTGGGCCATGGAGAGCTGCAGAGCGTTTTATCAAAATGCTGGAAGAAAGGAATATTCTTCTGCAGGTAAATTCAATAAGAGTACTTCTTTATGGGTCCCTGGCTAAGACCGGGGTTGGACATGGTACTGATATAGCTGTGTTGTTAGGATTAAGTGGAGATGACCCTGTTATTTTTGATGTAGAGCAAATACATTCCAAAGTAAGTTCTATATCAACTAATGGTCGTATTCTTTTAGGAGGTAAGCATGAAGTTGTATTTGATCCCCGTGAAGATGTTGAATTTTTGTACACAGAATCTCTGCCCTTTCATCCTAATGCATTAAGCTTTTTAATAACCACCTATGGTGGAGAAAGTGTAGCTGAAACTTATTATTCCGTTGGCGGTGGTTTTGTAATTAAAGAAGGAGAAGATCACATTACAGATCCTGTTAATCTTACATTTCCTATAAATACAGCCCGTGAACTTATGCACTGGTGCATGAAAACAGGCCTAACCATACATGAAGTAGTAATGGAAAATGAATTGGCATGGCGGGATGAAAAGCAAACACGCGAAGGTGTTTTAAGAATATGGCAGGTAATGAAAGAATGTACCTATCGCGGTAGCCATACTTCCGGCATATTACCAGGAGGATTAAATGTAAAACGAAGGGCTGCTGATTTAAATAAAAGACTGACGACGGGAAAAAGTTATTCCAATTATGATGAATGGATAGATGTGATAAGAAGTGGTGGAAATTCATTTCAATATATATTAGATTGGGTTAGTTGTTTTGCACTGGCTGTTAATGAAGAAAATGCTTCTTTTAGCAGGGTAGTTACGGCTCCTACCAATGGAGCTGCAGGTGTAATTCCTGCAGTACTTCATTATTATATTGTTTTTCATCCCGGTGTTACAGATGAAAAGATTGTTGAATTTTTATTAGTGGCATCAGAAATTGGCAGCATATTTAAAAAAGGTGCAACCATATCGGCAGCAATGGGTGGTTGCCAGGCGGAGATAGGGGTGTCGTCTGCCATGGCAGCGGCTGCACTAACAGAAGCTTTGGGAGGCACGCAAAGACAGGCTATGATGGCTGCAGAAATAGCAATGGAGCATCATTTGGGAATGACATGCGATCCTATTGCAGGTTTAGTACAGGTGCCTTGTATAGAAAGAAATACAATGGGTGCAATAAAAGCAATTACAGCTTCGCAACTTGCCATGCAAAGTTCACCTGATTTTGCAAAAGTATCTTTAGATGGAGTAGTGGAAACTATGTGGGATACAGCGAGAGATATGAACAGCAAATACAAAGAAACAGCCGAAGGCGGGTTAGCTATAAATATACCATTGAGCCTTAGCGAATGCTAAATCTAACTTCATACCTCACATATCTTTCTTCTTATTTCAATTCAACCAGCATCTCTACTTCTACAGAAATGCCATTTGGTAATGCATTCATACCTACTGCAGCACGTACATGCTTTCCATTTTCACCAAATACTTCAACCATTAAATCAGAAAAACCATTTATAACTTTTGGCTGATCTTTAAAATCATCAGTACAATTCACCATTCCATAAACGCGGATAATTCTTTTTACTTTATTTAAATCACCCACAGCATCTTTTAATGTTGCAAGCATACATAAACCTACATTACGAGCTGCCTGGTAACCTTGTTCTACAGTAAGTGTTCTGCCAAGTTTACCTGTATCTACTGCAGATGGAGTTGTTCCGCAAAAACCATGACCAGACAAAAACAACAGGTTTCCTGTTTGCACATGTTTTACAAAATTGGCTGATGGTTTGCCTGCAGCCGGTAATGAAATATTCTTGTTCAATAAATTTTGTTCAGCATTCACAACCTGGCAAAAAGAATATGTTGTTGAAAGAACCATTAATAATAATATGATACTTTTCATAAAATAATTATATTAAAATGACAATTTGATAATTAAACATTTAATTTAAAAATTTATCCGGTAATGCAAAAGCTATATATTGATCTCCTGATTTACTACCAATTTTTCCACCACCACAAGCAATAACCA
>JACDAZ010000535.1 GCA_013695175.1 Flavisolibacter sp.
ACCTACCGGAATCACATTCATCGGTAAATTATATGGCGAAGCCGAACTGCTGGCTGTTGCAAAAGCATATCAGGACGCAACCAGCTTTCATTTGAAGCACCCGGGAAAGTTCAGTACTTGACCTGTAGGTAGTTATCACATGATCAGGGTAGTTGATTCAGCGGTTAAAGCATTTCCTTTATAAAATCTACAAAGCACTACTTGTTCTATTAAACAATTAAAAATGAAAGTTATTCTGATTTTCCTGATGTTTTTGCTGATTTGCATATCATCTTCTGCGCAGAAGCGTGCAAGAGATATAGGAATTCCATTTGACGGTACAACAGGTAAGTTCAACTCCATAACTGATGTGCCGGGTGTAGAGGTTGGATATTCGACCCTGATAAAAGGAACAGGTAAGTGGAAGGTGGGTGAAGGTCCTGTTCGGACTGGCGTCACAATCGTTTTGCCGAAAGGAAAAACGCAAAGTGCTTACAATGTCGGCTACTATATTTTCAATGGTGACGGCGAGATGACTGGCATTCCTTACGTACATGATTACGGCAGATCTAATGGAGCCATCGGCATCACAAATACGAACAGTGTTGGAGTTGTGAGAGATGCTATCGGCGAATGGAAGTATAAAAAGTTTGGGTCAAAAAGTCCTGTTGACTTTTCGTTTGGTCTGCCCATAGTAGCTGAAACCTGGGACGGCGGCTTGAAGACATAAACGGTTATCACGTAAAAAAAGAACATGTCTTTGACGCCATAAACAGTGCAGCAAGTGGAACCATTGCCGAAGGTAATGTAGGCGGTGGAACGGGTATGACATGCTACTGGTTTAAGGGTGGAACAGGAACTTCTTCGAGATTGGTTAAAATAGGCACAGGAGAATATGTAGTTGGAGTAATTGTCCAGGCCAATTTCGGCAGAAGGGAAGACTTGGTTATTGCCGGTGTTCCCGTGGGGAAGGAAATCACTGATTTAGAACCGGTGGAAAAAGAGCAGGATGGTTCTATTATTATCATCATTGGAACTGATGCGCCTTTGTCAGCCTCACAATTAAACCTGGTTGCTAAACGAGCTGCATTAGGCATGGCCCGAACCGGAACGATAGGCAATAGTGCGTCTGGTGATATATTTCTAGCATTTTCCACTAATAAGACTGATTATGATTCCTTAACAAAAACAATGACAGTACGTTCACTGTCTAAATCAAATCTTGATCCCATCTTTCGTGCAGCTGTCGAATCTACGGAAGAGGCAATCATCAATGCTTTAATTGCTGCGGAGGATATGGAAGGAGTCAATGGAAATAAAGCATTTGCAATTCCTCACAATCGCTTGCGTGAAGTGATGAAAAAATATAATCGTTAGCTGAATAGGGAAAGTTACCAGATAAGTGATGAAAGATTTATATGATGATGCTTTTTGTTTAAAGCGATTAAATCGTTTAATGACGAAGAGTGATGAGCCATCAGTTTAATAAGGTGCAGTATCAGATAAATAGGTTTAGATTTCGTATTCTAAGTTCAAGTAATAAATTGCTATCTTACTTTTTTATCTCACTAAGAAAAAATTCAGTAATAATTTCTGCATGTTTACGTAAACAATTTGAGTTTCACATTCTTACGTTTATGATTGCAAGAGCAAAATATCTCATGCCAAATTGGTTGCAGCTTTTTACCTTACCATATTTAAAAAAGGGATTTCATACCTTTAAATAAAGTCTCTGGATATGAAGAAACTATTTTTCTTTATTGTATGCTCTTCTTTATTTACCAATGTATTATTGGCACAGGAGCGACAACATAAAATTGTCTTTGATTTTACCAAAGCAGATACGGCAAGTTTTACTACAATAATAAGGCAAATTAAAAATATTATGATTACAACAGGAAATGCAAAGCTTGAAATTGTTTGTCATGGACCTGGATTAGATATACTAAGAAAAGATAAAACCACAGTGGAAAAAGAGATACAGGAATTACATGAAAAATTCAATGTAGTTTTTGCGGCATGTGAAGCTACTATGAAAAGAATAGGGATAGACAAAACCCAGTTATTAAACCAGGCTACAACAGTGCCCTTAGCTAATTTAGAGTTTTCTTCAAAACAACAGGAAGGCTGGAGTTACATTAAGTCTGGAAATTATCCTTAAATAACTGCCTTAGTAATTCATTTTTTAAGGATGATCATACAACACAACTTTGTGTCATGCAATAATCGGCAAACAGGAGATTGAAACAGATGGTATAAGCTTTTTCATTATATTTTTAGACCTAAATAAGATGAAAAAAGAATGCACTCTTATTTTAATTCATCGATGCGCCAAATAATTTCATAGTTCTTTTTTTAGTGATGAATGATTCAATGTTCTGGTTACATCATGTTTGAACATACGACCAATGGGTATTTCTTTTTTTCCGATTTCAATTGCATCAGCATTATAAGAATCAATTTTATTCGTAGCTATTATATAAGAGCGATGTACACGGATAAATGCCTCCTTTGGTAACATCTCTTCAAGAGCTGAAATTGATTGCTTGGAAACAATAATCTTATTTAAAGTCACTACTTTAATGTAATCTTTTAAACTTTCAATATATAATATATCATCCAGGAACACTTTCATCATTTTACGGTCTACACGGAAATACAAAAAAGGGTTTGATTGGTCTGGTATAGCATTAGTTGTAGAATTTGTATGTTCTTCAACATGAAGATCCAACTGCATTACTTTATTGACAGCTTGCAGAAAACGTTCAAAGCTGATTGGCTTCAGCAAAAAGTCCACTGCATTCAGATCAAAGCCTTCTATCGCATACTTCCGGAAAGCAGTAGTAAAAATTACTTTCGGAGGATTTTTCAATGTGCGTAAAAAGCTGGTGCCGAGGATATGTGGCATATTGATATCAAGGAACAAAAGTTCGACCGAATGATTTTGAAGAAATGACAATGCTTCTACAGCATTAGAACATTCACCGGCCAGATGCAACAACTCTACTCCTGTTATATATTTTTTCATTACATCTCTTGCAGGAGGTTCATCATCTATAATCAGGCAATTTATTTTTTTAGATTGGGGCATAAAGTTCTTTTTTTATCAAATAAATATTGTTTGCAGTTTCCATTGTTTCCTGCAATTTTATTTTCAGTGTAGTAACCATGATCTCCGGCTCAATAGTAGTTTTTAAATCATACTGACCCGGATAAAAAAAGTCAAGCTGTTTCATAGCTTTTGCCAGGCTGCTTACATCTGAAGTCTTTAAAGAAGGTTCTTCCGTTTTACCATTAATAAGTTTCATTGTGAGCTCAGAATTCTCTATAAAGAATTGCAGGTTAATCCAAATTCTTTCCAGCTTATTGTTTCCAAAGTATGAAAAGCTGTTTTCAACAAATGGAAAAAGTAACAATGGAACAATAAATATTTTGTTGCAGTCTCCCCGAATAGCTATATCTATTTCCAGCCGATCGCCCATTTTTGTTTTTTGAAGCAGCAGATAATCTTTTATTGCTTTTAATTCTTTATCCAGAGCAACTAAGGTGTTCTCACTTTCATATAGCATGTAACTCAGGATATCAGCTAATTTCAACAAGGATGCCGAAGCCTTGTCAACACTCTTTCTCTTTGTGAGCAGGCTTATATTGTTTAATGAAGAAAAAAGGAATTCAGGATGAATTTGTGCTTTCAACAATTGCAGATCAGTTAACAGTTTTTCTTTTTCTATTTTTTCTTTTTCCTTTTCTTTCAGCCACCATCTTTTTAATAATTTAACTGCAGCGGCAGCACATATAATTTTAGGAGCACTTAATAAACCAGATGTGATGCTGGTCCACCAAATGTTTTGAGAAATAATTATGGGCTGATGATTGAAGGCTGAGTCAACTAGAGGAAATATAGATTTGTGGAGAGAGTAATTTACTATTACTATCAAAAGACTTAAAAGAAGAATGATTGGTATTAGTGCATAGTATTTTGCTTCAAATAAATAATGAGGCATCAGGTAGCCAATAAAAAAATAGCAGGCAGACGCATGAATGGAAAGAAGGGCAAGTGACTTTATAAAAAAAGGCAGATTCCACATTTCGAATTCAACTTTTTCTACTCCTGTCTGCTGATAATGAAAATAACTAAGTGAAAAATACAAACCCCACAACAGCCAAAAAATAAAGTGGCGCTGCAGACGATCCGATTTTCTTTCTGAAAAAATAAATCTATACCAATTCATAAACCTGTTGTTCTGTAATTAGTTTATTAGGCCTTACATCTGAATGAAAAAGTGGAATCTTGAGTTCTACATTAAAGCTCATAATATCATTAGTAATTTTGAGAGAATGGTTTTCCGGATAAAGAATAGCCAACCTTTTTTTTACATTCTTCAATCCAAGCCCTTTTTTAATTACTTGTTCACCGGCAGGTAAGGGTTGACTATTGTAAAGTTTTAAAAATAGTTCCTCATCATGTATTGTGATATTAATGTTGATCCATGGATGTGTAAGCATTTGACTTGCTCCATGCTTAAAACTATTTTCCAGAAACGGAATTAAAAAAAGTGGCGCAATTAATTGGTTGTCAGCGCTACCAGTAATCTGAAAATTCATGTTGAAATTTTCACCATAGCGAATCTTTTCAAGGTCTATATAATCCTTAACCATCTTTAATTCTTTCTCCAGTTTTACAAAAGACTGGCTGCAGTCGTATATGAAATAATGCAAAAGGGCAGAAAGTTTTTTCAGCACCACAGGTGCAGCTGGTGAATCATTAATTATAAAAGAATAAATGTTGTTGAGTGTATTAAAAAGAAAATGAGGATGCACCTGGGCTTTTAACAATTGCAATTCAGCACTTATCTTTTCACGGGCTACTTCAGCTGTTTCTCGTTGCTTTAGGTGCCATTTTTTTAAAAGTTTAATAGCTAAAGCAAATCCCACAATGGTTGGATAGTTAAACAAAATTTGGCGGCTCCAACGGGGAAGGATAAAGTTTATGTCAGGCATCGAATTGAAAAAGCCCACCCGGGTATCCAAATAAAAAGACAGAATAAAATTGAAGTAATTTATAAAGGAAATAAAACAGATAAACACTATTAAGAGAATTGTTGTTTGTATCCACTTATTCTGTTTAGAAATATACCGTGGCAGAAAATAATAGATGATGCCATACACAAGGGCCATATGTACCACTGTAAGTAAAATTGCTGCAGTAATAATTCTAAGTGACGCGAGAGAAATTCCGTATGCATCAATATGTGGTGTGGGCTTCCCAAAATTCCACCCTGGAACCCAATTTGTAGGTATTAAATAAGTTACAATAAGGTAAATGCACCATGCTGTGCAAAACAACATGTGGCGTTTAAATCGTTGCGACCGGTGATTAGAAAAAACGAATTCATATAAATTCATAATCCCTGATTATAATTCATATAAATCAGCAAAACACACTTTTACAATCTTCACTTAGTGTAATTTAATTCTTTTCAATCCGGAGGCATTTTTTTTATCAATTATTAGACAAACTAATTACTTTTTTCTCCTATTACCGTTTGTCGACGATAAATGGTTAAACAGGCAATATTCCTGCTGAATATCTTTCATCTAACGTTATAAAGCGAGTTGAAAAAACTTCTATTTTATTGATGGGTAGTTTTAAATAACAAAACATTTTCCCACTCTTTAAACTTTATTTATGAAATTTTTAAAATCACCTTAATGCGTTATAACCATTCCTTTTTTGCTTGATCAGTAATGAAACAATTTATTAAATGGTGCTGAAAAGGTGATCCTAGTCTTCCTTTTCACCCTGAACTATTCCATTCTCTTTAATATGCAATTTTTCACTTTAAAATATATCAAAATGAAACTACTACTCACCAGGAACATTTTTAATGTAAAGCTGTTGGTTGCCCCGTTGCTTTTCGGTGTTCTGTATGGTTGTCAGAAAACGGATCATTTATCAGATCTTTTGCCCGAAGCAAAAGACTTGTCATCAAACGCAAAAAAATCTCCTCGTAAATCAACCCAGGAGAGTGCTGATTTTGTATATCAATGGTATAAAACTTTGGCAGAGATTCAACTGCCTAATCCTGCTGGCCCTCCACCCCTCAACTACAGAAATTTTGCTTACATTGGCGTAGGCCTGTTTGAATCGGTGCAGCCCGGCATCAAAGGTGGATCGAGTTTTTCTCCCAAACTTTACCAAATGCCGGCAATGCCTAAGCCTGATATGTCTGAAGACTATTTATGGAGTGCTTCTGCCAATGCGGCCCTGGCCAGTATGTTTAAACTATTTTTAACCGGGCCTACCGGCCTCACCGAAGCTAATAGGACTAGCATCGATGCGATGGAAGCCGCGAATTACAACCGTTTTCGCTCTATGGCAAACGAAGATGTACTTCAACGTTCGCAAGCCTTTGGGCGTTCCATTGCCACGGCTATCTACAACTGGTCCACCACCGATAACTTCACGATGGCTAGTGTTGGATGGGTACCTCCAGTCTTTCCTGGTGCCTTGGTTCCTACAAGTACCCCTCCCACTATTGCTGGCGCTTATTTAGGAGACTCAAGGCCTTTCCTGAAGTATAGCCTGAAAGCTCTTGCACCTCCTATACCTGTTCCTTATTCAACAGACCCTTCTTCCCAATTCTATCAAGCAGCAAGAGAAGTCTATGAC
>JACDAZ010000542.1 GCA_013695175.1 Flavisolibacter sp.
AATGCAAAATAACAACTTGCCTGCAGCAGAAATTCAAAAAAAGCAGGCAACAGTTGTTGAATTAGAGCAGAATGTTAGCTTATTGGAATCTCTTATAGGTGTAGCTGCCAACCTTGTTGTGAACAAACTTTTGTAATTGGAGTTTAATTTATTAAGCACCTAAAGATTTTAATGCTTCAATACCAGGAAAGCAGGCCATACCAGGGCTTTTAAAAAACCCATAACACCATTCCAAAAACCTGCTGCGTTTGAAATAAAATATACTGCAGCACCAATGAAACCCATTCCATATACTGCACCGTGATGGGGATCATTTGTAATACCATTTTTCATAAAACGAGTTTTGTAAAGGTTACAACAGTTTCATCTTTTTAAAATTGATTCTCGTCAAAAATGCTGGTGATTGAGATCAATACAATATAATATCATTGAGCAAAAAATTATTTATGCCAGTTAATTGAAATTGGAAAGTAAATGTTGCGATCTCATAATAATACGGGAAGGTTGCAACAGAAGCTTAATTGCAGCACTAAAGCCGGTACAAAAACAATATTACTTTTTTATAGAAGTAAGTAGTGTGGACCCCATAAGCTTACCCTTTTTATTATAGCTTTCAGTTTTTACTACACCAAAGCCGGGTACAAACCATTCATTTACCACCATATTTACCGGAATTCCAATGCCACTCATTTGTACTTTAAATAATCCGTCATACGTTATTTTGTATGCTTCCCATGTTCCTGCAGGTGTTGTTATAGTTTCTTTAGCTTCCACTTTTCTATTTGTTTCATTAAAGAGAAGCTTTGCCGGCATGCCACCGTTACCCATGGTCATATCCATATTAAATGTGGCGTCAGCAAGTGACTGCCCTGTAGACATGTTGTATGGGTAATCAATATATACGGCATCCAGTTTTGCTTCGGTTGGTTTGTATGCCTGCATCTGTTCCTGTGGTATAGACATTTTTATATCTGCTTGCAAAACCCCGTCAGTGCATTTGTATGCACCTGTGCTTTCAGCTATTTGCTTTCCTTTTTCATCTTTCATGCTGCTTTTGAGTACTGATGTAAAACTCTTTCCATCTTTTTTTACTTCAGTAACGGTCCATGTTTGAATACCACTTTGTTTTCCTTTCTGATCAAATATGGTCATTTGTACTTCAGCATTATTAGTCAAATACCAGTATCCTGCACAATCTTGTGAAAAGGAGTTGACACACATGAATACTGCAGCAATGAGTTGTAGTTTTTTCATTTTTTTTGTTTTTGGTAGTGGTGAAGTAGGTATTATAAATATAAGAAATATAATTCTTTGGATTGCCGTATTGCCATTGTTTTATAATGTTACGCTTCCCTTATAATTAATTTATCTTTAATAAGTAAACCAACTGCTTTGATCAGGGATAAATTGATTTTGTCTTTAGTTTTCTGTTTTTTATCTGTATGTGCTCATGCACAAGCAAAAGCAGTTGCATTTAACCAGCAGGTTTTTACGGTTGAAGATGGCTTGCCACAAAGTTTTGTTTCAGGTATTCTGCAAGATCAACTTGGTTTTATATGGGTGAGTACATCAGATGGTTTAGCACGTTATGACGGACGTTCTTTTAAAATTTTTTATAAAGACCCCAACAGCTTTCCTTCCAACGTTATATATAGGATGGTAAGAACGGGGCAAGATCTTATTACATTGGTTTTTGAAAGTGGTGAAGTGACTACTTTAGATCCCATAAGTATTAAGTTCAATAATATCATTAAAAGAAACCAGCTTAAAGAATTAATAGATCCTTTTTTTGCAAATACTTTATATAAAAACAATTTCACCAATTTCTTTTATAGAGACCCAAAGAACAAAGGTATTCACTGGGTAGATGTGGCAACTGGTATACTTTATTATGCAGGCACTTCAAATGGCAAACTAAAAAGCGATTCAATTTGCGGGGTAGTACAGGACCCTGCAGGTACTTTATATATTCTGACTTTAGCCGGTATTGAAATTTCAAAAGATTTTGGAAGAACTTTTCAATTAATGCCCCTTCATATTCCGGCTGAAGTTGCCGGCGGATATTTCAGAGATATTTTATTCTTACCAGGCGGGTCATTGGTAAAAATGTATGATAACAAACTTTTTTTTATTGATATTAAAAATAGAAAAACAAACATTATTACCATACCTCGTGGTAAACAATTGTTTAAAGTAGCAAACCAGTTGAATGTTGATAAGCAGGGCCGGCTTTATGTGGAATTAGATGGCAGAATTTTCAGACTTGAACAAAATGGTGAACTAAAATTGCTTTGGGAAAATAATATCAATCCTGATTTTAGGATAACTGCATGCTATATAGACGATAATGATGTTTTATGGGTAAGTGTTGATGCACAGGGACTTGCAAAAATAAATTTACGTACCGCACCTTTTAAATCATTTACATATCAGCATGGCTTTTTTACTGATGTATATGAGCATGCTGGATTGCCAAAAACAAAACTTCCCGAATCATGGTTCGTTGACCAGGGAGCTTCTTATCATTATTACCACGATTATGCACCCGACTCCAATTTGTATTTATTTCATTCAACAATAGAAAAAGATAAAACAGATATTGTTTACTGGAAAAACAACCAGCTGAAACCCCTGCCATTTCCTCGACAAAGTCTCACTTTATCAAGAGGTATTGTTGCAGGTAAAGATGGTTCTATATGGGCAGCTGATATGAGTAAAGGATTATGGCATTGGAAAAATAAAGAATCTTTCCCCCGGCTATTTCCTTTTGATAGCAGCGGGGTTTATAATATAATTAATACACAAATAGCTGATATATTATTGCAGGAAAACCAACTTTGGGTTTCCACGCATGGAAAGGGATTATTTCTTTTTGAGAACGGTATCATGCAAAAAGAATTTAAGCAGTTGTATAATCCTGAAGTATTGCCCGGAAATTTAACTGATATCATTGCAGATCCTTTTAATAAAAACCTCTTATGGATAGGCACAAGGGGTGAAGGGTTGATTTTATTTGATAAGAAACAAGGTCTCAAAAAAATATTTACTACCAGGGATGGCTTGCCAAACAATACTATATACTGTATTGCTGCCGATGCAAAAGGCATGCTTTGGTTAAGTACCAATAAAGGGATATGCAGGTTTAACCCAAAAAATTTTAGCAGTACATCTTTTACAAAATCAGATGGCCTGGCAGGTAATGAATTTAACCGGTATCACAAATTTGTTTTTTTAGATGGACGTATTGCATTTGGCGGACTTGAAGGATACTCCATCTTTAACCCGGCAGACTTTGATGAGAAGCAACAAATTGATCCAGTTTCCATTCAAATAACACGCATTTTTATTAATAACGAAGAGCAGGAGTTTACGCAAACATCCGGTTTAATAAATAAACCTTTTTCCAAATTGGATGTGTTGGAATTGCCATACAATAAAAATTATTTATCAGTAGAATTTGCAGCCTTACAATTTAATGAACCAGAAAAATTAAGATACCTCTATATGCTGCAAGGTGCAGATAAAACATGGAGAGAAACAGGTGTTAATAATTTAGCCAGTTACACGCAATTAAGACCGGGCTCCTATACTTTACTTATGAATGCCACATCTTTTAATGGAGGATGGAGCAACACTATTTTAAAACTTCCTGTTATTATTAAACCACCTTTTTGGGCTACCTGGTGGGCATATGTATTATATGTTCTTATTGCTTTAGCTGCACTTCGCTTTTATTTTATTTATCATAAGCGCCGCTTGAAAGAACAACAGCAATTAATATTTGAACAAAAAGAAGCAGAAAGACTAAAAGAGCTGGATGAAGTGAAAGACCGCTTTTTTTCAAATGTTACTCATGAGTTCCGAACACCACTAACATTAATATTATCACCACTTGAGAAATTGCAGCTTGATGAAGCGCTCCCTGAAAAATCCAAAACTACCATTCAGGGCATTTATAGAAATACAAAACAATTACTAAAGCTTATTAATGAATTCCTTGATTTTTCAAAACTAAACCAGGGTCAAATGAAGCTTCATTTAAGCCATGGGGAGTTTAATGTATTGGTAGAACAAATTGTAGAACAATTTGAGCCACAGGCAAAAGAAAAAGGGCTTCATTTATCATATACATCATCGGGGGTTAACGGACTCTTTTACTTTGATAAAGAAAAATGGGAGAAAATTCTTTTTAATCTTTTAAGCAACGCATTAAAGTTTACTGATAATGGAGGAACTGTTCATGTTTCACTGACTAAATCGCAGAATGAAAAAGTGAGTATAAAAGTGGCCGATACAGGTATAGGCATTCCTTCTGACCAGTTACCAAACATATTTGACCGGTTTTACCAGGTCGATTCGTCGGCTACAAGGCATTATGGTGGTACAGGAATTGGTCTTTCACTGGTAAAAGAACTTGTTGTTTTAATGGGCGGAAGCATTGAAACCGAAAGCCTGCCGGGCAGGGGTACCACATTTATTATTCATGTTCCTTTAAAAGTAAGCAGGCAACATGCTGCTTCGGAAAACTTTCTTAAGGGTGTTCCAATACTTATAGATAGCAAGAAAGCATTATCTGATATTTCCAGTGAAAAACCACTTATACTGGTTGTAGAAGATAACATAGAACTTCAGTCGTTTTTATTAGACAATCTTGGAGATGAATCGGCTATAATAGCTGCATCGGATGGTATGGAAGCCTGGGACATTATACTGAATGAAATGCCCGAAGTAATTATAAGTGACGTAATGATGCCGGGAAGAGATGGTTTTGAACTTTGCCGAATGTGTAAATCCGACCCAAGAACAAATCACATTGGTTTTATTTTATTAACATCAAGAGCAGCACATGAAACAAAATTGCAGGGGCTGGAGATGGGAGCAGATGATTATATAACCAAACCTTTTCATTTAGATGAATTGAACTTGAGGGTAAATAATCTTTTACAGCTACAGCAAAAACAAAGAACCTACCTGCAATCGCAGGTGCTGCCGCAAAAACCTGTTGAAGCTTTACCCGCAGTAAATGATGTATTTGTAGAAAAATTGTATAAACTGCTTGATGATAATCT
>JACDAZ010000052.1 GCA_013695175.1 Flavisolibacter sp.
AAAGCCCCTAAAAAAAGAATCGGGAATTCCATTAGCTGCTGTAACCTCTGATTTTTAAAATGCTTCTTAATATGCTTTTTTATTGAAGTAAAAACATCCAGCTTGAATACATTTTTTACTACCTGCCAGTCCAAAAACTCGGTTACAGATTGCCCTGGTTTGTAAACCAGTTGCTGCATACCAATTCTATATTTATCTGCAGCTTCATGTAAATATTTATCTAATTGAAGAGAGCTTCCCTTTTCAAAAGTTTCGAATAAAGATTTTAAATCATTGTAATCAGCAGGTATGTCAGAAAAACCATCATTCCAATACACACGGTATGAGGGATCGAGACGTTCAACAGTGTAGTAATCTTCTAAATTTTTATTGAACTGCTGAAAATAACGTTCAAAAACATCGGGCATCCAATACCAGCTGGGACCCATATCAAACGTAAAACCCTCAGCTTTTAATTGCCTGGCTCTTCCACCCGCGGTTTCATTTTTTTCCACTACTGTTACATTCCAGCCTTCTTTAGCCATAAATGCAGCGGCAGATAAACCTGAAAATCCTGATCCTATGATGACTACTGATTTTGACACTAGCGTTTGATTTGTTTTTGCAACATTTTGCGTGCAAAATGAATACGGCTTTTAATAGTTCCCAGGGGTTCGTTAAGTGCAACAGCTATTTCATTATATTTATAACCTCGCAGGTATAAGAGACATGCTGTTTTAAAAATAATTGGTAAATTAGAAATAGCCTTATTTATTTCATCTAATCTTATTTTAGATTCAGCAGAAATTGAGTATGAATTATTTTTTTGTGAGTAAGTAAGACTATCCATGATATACCTTTTCCTGTCATCTCTCCTGTACTCATTTATAAAGATGTTCCTCATAATGGTACTTAACCAGGCCCTGATGTTAGTACCAGACTGGTATTTTTCCCTGTGTGCAAAAGCTTTATAAAGCGTTTCCTGGTAAAGGTCGCTGGCTTTTTCATTATCACGGGTTAATACTACAGCAAAAGGTTTTAAAGCTTCAGCATTGGTTATTACGAGACTATTAAATTCCTGGATACTCATCTGTTTAACTTTTAATACCTCAAAGCTAAACAAATTTCGTCTAATCAAATAAATAATTTATTATACAAACTGCACAGTTTCTATAAAAGCAGAGACTTCGGGGAGAGAGTTAAATATGGTAAGATTATCAGGTTTTTCTTTTATAACAGACGCTGCAGAACCGGAAAGCAATATTTGAACTTTTGGGTATTTAGAACTAATAACGGATATAAATTTTTTTAATGCTGTTGTTGAACGAAGTGAAGTAAGATGTATATATATATATCGAGGTGCTTTAAGATTTGTAATAAAATCTGCATCTTTTAAGGGTACGCTGGCACCTAAATAAAGTACAGGAAGCTGTTTTTGTTTTAATAAATAATAAACAAACAACAAGCCCAATTCATGATGTTCGTCTTCAGGTAAAAGCAAAAGAAATTGGGGTTCATCCTGGGTGGTAATTTTTAGTCCCTCAATAGCAGAAACAATCTTTTGACGAACGATGTTGGTTACAATATGTTCATGGGCAGGATGTATTTTTCCTGTTTGCCAAAGAATCCCGATTCTGTTTAAGAAAAAGAATACAATTTCTTTGAGAGTAGCAGAAATTCCTTTTTCAGCAATATGCTGGTCTAAAAGATGTTCAAATTCTGCAGTCCTTAAATCAATCATGCAACCTATCAGCCGGTTTACCAGCCATTCAGTTTTTACTTCTTCGGAAGGTATATTTAATATCTGACGGTTTCTTTCATCCTCGGGCATCTTATTGATTTGGGAGATCTTGTAACCATATTTATTTAATAAGGCCACACTAAGCAATGTTTTTAGTTCTTCATTGCTATAGGTTCTGATATTAGTAGAAGTGCGTGATGGTTTAATAAACTGGTACCGCTGTTCCCATATACGTATAGTATGTGCTTTGATGCCGGAAAGTGTTTCCAATTCTTTTATAGTAAAGCTCATGGTAGATTAAGATACAAATAAGAGCGTAAAAGGTTGAGTAATTGTTGGGAAGGAGGGTTGAGGATGAGGTAAAGGTAGAGGCTAAGGTTGAGGAGTAAGTTGGGTAGTGCATGTTCTAGGTCTGAAGATCAATATGAATTGAATTTACAATTACGCGTCACTACGAGGAACGAAGCAGTCTTTAAGTTTTCGGATTCTCTATATTAAATAGATTTATTAAAAATTACAATTGCTTCGATTAATTAAGATTGCTTCGCTCCGCTTACAATGACGAATAGATTAATAACTTCGAAGACGAATGCAACAATTCTTATTTTCTTGCGTGGAAGGAAGTCAGACTGACGAAGCAATCTTATTAACTATCGTTAATCCATGCAAAAACAATATTCAAC
>JACDAZ010000069.1 GCA_013695175.1 Flavisolibacter sp.
AATGATGATTGTTGAGAAATGGCTTCAATAAAAGCATCATACTGATTTTCTAGTTTCCTGATGTATCGGGTTTTACCTGAACTTAATTTTAAGCTTAAAATGGTATCCAAACTATTGACATCATCAGTGTAAGATGTTGATTCTATTTCTGATAATAAGATCCTGTTTTTGAAACTGGTTTCAGGTAATGTTTTAATATTTTCAAAATTTTCTACTATAAAATGTATGGTTCAAAATTATAAGCAATATCCATCCTGAAATATCAGGTATTATAATGACAAGAATTATTGCACCTACCAAAAAGAAGAAAGAAATAGATTTCTATGAAAGTTCTCTCTTTACTCTTTGTATAAAAAGTTTATCTCTTTCAATAATTAATTTTCCATGTGTGGTAATAAACTCCTGCTTCAACAAATTGCTGTTTATTTTTTTAAACAATAGTTTACAATGCTATAACCGAAATAAGGTTTTAATTATTTTATGGACGAATTACAGGGCAGCCGAAGTCTTTTCTTTTACCGGTTCTTCCTGCAAAAGTAGAACCACCTCCTCCACCCAGATTATATATGAAGTGTAGGCCTGTTACATAATAAAAATCATTGTAAATGATGGACCCGCTTCTGCCCCGCGATGCTCCTTTACGAGGAAAGTTTGGATTGCCTCCCGGTATTTCATCTCTCCTGTAAGAAAGCTCAACAGCTTTTGCACCTCTTGCAGAAAGCAAATCAAATTCATCCGGATAAATTCCTCCTACATCATCCAGGTAATCAGTAAACGTTAACCTGAGTCCTATCTCGGCTGCTATATGTATACGTTCACTTATTGCATATTTTATTCCGCCACCACCGGGCAAACTAAACTGGGTTAATGAATAGGGTTTTATTGAATATTGCTCAAGTCCCTGCCCTCCCGTACTTAAGGGTTTTAAAAAATGCTTATCATTGTTGACATCATAAGTATAAGGATCAAAATGGAAAACTGCAAATCCTGCAAAAGCGTATGGGGTCCACCGGGTTTCTTCAATATTAAACAGATTATATTCTGCCCTTACACTAAACTCTTTTAATGATGATTGAAAACTTAAATTTCTATCTGCAAATCCTTCCCTTGGACTTACACTGTCAGCACCTTCTATTTTGCCTATTAATCCACCTGCTCTTATATGAAAACGATCTGAAATTTTATACCCCGCAGTAATACCAAATGCAGCATTAGAAAATCTGTATGGTATATCTAAAAGGTCGCCATGATAATCAGAGACTCCCCCAAATAAACCAATCTGAAATTGAGCAGATGAATTTATAGTTGATACTAAAATCGAAAGAATAAGGAATATTCGCATTTAAATATTTTACAGATTATTTATTCTGTATTAATTATCCCTTCTACCTGAAAGTATGAAAGTGACTACACCAATTATTATTGCGGCACTTTAGGACAGCCATATCCTCTTTTGCTACCTCCAAACAATGGACCACTGCCTAATTTGAAACTCACATGTAAACCTGTAAAATAATACCAGTCTTTCATATCAGCGCCACCTCTTTGTGAGCCTTTCTGTGGGTAAAATGGATCGCCTCCCGGAACTTCACCGCTTCTGTAAGCCAGTTCTACCGCTTTAGGTCCACGGGCAGTTAAAAGATCAAATTCGTCTGCATAGTCAGTGCTGACATCATCTAAATAATCGGTAAACGTTTTCCTGATACCTGCTTCCAAACCTATATTGATTGTTTCTGATAAAGCGAATTTAATTCCACCACCAAAAGGAAGTGAAACCTGTGTAAGTGAATAAGGTTTTCTTTCGGGATACTGGTCAAGCCCCTGCCCTTCGGTACTTAATGGTTTCAGGAAAAACTTTTCACCTGTAGAGTCAAAAGTGTAGGGATTAAATTTAAATAAAGCTACTCCACCAAATACATAAGGCGACCAGCGCATGCTTGATAAATTAAAAATATTGTATTCACCAAGTATGCTTAATTCAGTAATGTTTGATTCAAAACTTAGGTTTCGAAAACGCAGGTATTCCTTATTATTATATTTATCGTCACCGGCAATTTTGGCAAATGTCAACCCGGTGCGTAAGGTCAATCGTTCCGTAAATTCATAATTTAAGCTAAGACCAAATGCACCTTTTGTAAAACGCGCCGGAAAGGCCTGGTCAACAAGGTCGCCCTGGTAATGACTAACACCACCAAAAACACCTATACGCATTTGGGAATAAGAAGAAATACTGATAAAAGCTACGATAATGAGAAGTACAAATTTTTGCATTGAATGCATTTTCAGGGTAATTGCAAATTTAAGGCCGTCTTCTCGTAAGCAAGTTACATAAAATAACGAAGCTCTTTAAATTTTAGTATGGTTGTATGTGAATCAGGTTTAGAAATGGATATCAAATATTATTAAAAATATTTTCATCTACTATTACACCCAGTCCGGGAGCCTTGGGTATCGTAATTTTACCATAATCAAAATTTAATCCGGTTGCCAGGTCTTCTTCCAATAATAAAGGACCGTCTGCATCTACATAATCAAGCATTGGTAATAAATGTGCAAGTGCTGCAGAACCAATACTTGATTCATTCATACTTCCGGCCATTACTTTCATTTTTAATTCACGGGCTTTGGAAACCATACGCAAAGCAGGTGTAATGCCGCTACACTTGGTGAGTTTTATATTGATACCATGAAAGTGATTATGGCATTTTTCAACATCCTGTTCAAACACGCAACTTTCATCAGCAATAAGAGGAAGTGGTGATTCCTGAAATAGTTTTTTCATTCCTTCCCAATCATCTTTAGCCAGTGGTTGCTCAATAAATTCAATATTCAAGTCTTTAAATACAGTTATTTTTTCTAAAGCTTCATCTGCTGTCCATGCTGCATTGGCATCTATTCTTATTACTGCATCTGTTTGTTTTCTTAATGCAGTTACTATTTCAATGTCATTACTTGTACCCAATTTAATTTTATAAATAGGCCAAGGCTTAGCCTCCATCTTTTCAACCATTTTTTCAATGGTGTCGATACCTATTGTATAATCTGTAGCTGGTTGATCTGCATGTGGGGCCTTCCAAAATTCATAGAGCGGTTTGTTTTTCATTTTCCCATATAAATCCCACGCTGCCATATCCAAAGCGCAAACTAAAAAAGGATTTTTTGGAAATAAATGATGCAGGTAATGCCAATAACGTTCGGGTTCTGTAAAAGCAAACTTTTCAATAAACAATTTTTTACGTTCTATGTCCTGCACCATTTGATCAGTGGTAATATCATAATAAGATATTGCCGGTGCTTCACCATAACCAACATGCCCAAAATGTTCAAGTGAAACAACAAGTGTAGGTTGATGTGTTTTTGTTCCCCGGGATATTGTAAAAGGGTGTTGAAATTTTAAATTAAAAGTTTTGTAATGAAGCTTCATTATAAAGAATAAATTATTTTATAGAAAAGTCCCAACCTGTAAAATTGCAATAACTGTGAGAAAATATACACTAAAAAAATACCAGACATTACGGAGAAGAACCATTTTATTTTATAGTATCTGCGAATAGCAAGAATTAAATAAAGAAATATGGTAGGTACAATAATAAGTAAAGCAATGTCTTCAAAAGTGTCAGGTGAGAAATGGTAAATGTATTTATTGGGAATTTCAAAAAAGATTTTAAAGAACATGAAGAAAACCAAGAGAAATGTAAAGAAATGTGTGGCAAACATTAAATGTAAAGTGAAGTACCTTTTCTTTATAAAAAACAGTAAATAACAAGCCAATGCTATAAAAGGAATAAATATAAAAATGAAAATTTTTGATTGCTGAACAACTTTTTCATTGAACAGCATCTTGACTGCATCAGGATTACTTGCAGAACCAAATTTTTCAGTATAGGCTCTTAATGTTCCAAAAGATTTA
>JACDAZ010000095.1 GCA_013695175.1 Flavisolibacter sp.
CCTGTATTCATGTTTCATGGAACAAAAGATGAAGTAATTCCCTACAAACAAGCAATTCAACTGAAACAGGAAAATCAAAAAGTAAAGTTGATTTTGATTGAAAATGGTAAACATAATAATCTTCCAAACTATAAACCATTCATAAATACTATTGATTCATTATTGAAAAAATTGCCAGGATATTTGTAAAACCGGTAGAGTAAATATTTCAACTGGAAGACCAGGATTAACTAAACTTCCATAAGCGACACATAATTTTCGGTTACAGATAATTGGTGCACACCTCCAATCTTCAATGCATAGTTTTCTCTGGAATGACTTACAGGAAAATTAAAACAAATTGGAAAAGTGTAATCCTTTACTATATCATGGATAATATCATAAGCAGTTTTTCCGAATGGTCTTTCAGTATCTTTTGTATCTGTAAAGCCGCCAATGATCAAACCTTTGAGGTCATCAAATTTTCTACTTCTTTTTAACTGGTAAAGCATCCTGTCAATATTGTATGAATACTCCCCAATATCTTCCAGGAATAAGATTTTATTTTTTGTATCGATATCTGAAGTCGTTCCAATAATATGAGCCAGCAGGGATAAGTTCCCACCTACTAATTCACCCTTACATTTTCCTGGTTTATTATAATTATGTGTTGCTACTTCATATTCAGCAGCAACTCCTTCTAATGCATTTTTTAAGGACCGGATATATTCATTCTCAGCTTCCCCATCATTAAATGCTGCAGCCATAGGCGCATGTAAGGATGTGATCCGGAAATTAGAATATAAATGTGCATGCAAAACCGTTACATCACTATAGCCAATAACCCACTTAGGTTTCTTTTTAAATTTTTTAAAGTTTATAGAATCAATGATCCTGGTAATGCCATATCCACCTCTTGCACATAATATGGCCTGCACCTCATTATCATCAAGCATTTGTTGCAGGTCATTTAATCTTTCTTCATCAGTTCCTGAAAAATAAGTTTCAGATGTACTGTGAGTGGTTTTTCCCAGTTTAACATGATAACCCCAGTTTTCAAGTGTGGCAATGCAGGTATCCATCTTTTCTGCAGCCATATAACCTGCCGGAACTACAATACCTATGGTATCTCCTTTTCTTAAATAGGATGGAATTTTTCTTTTCATATTCAACTATGATAATAAAAACAATCTAGAACTCAAAGTTCTTTTAAACTTACTTCACCTGCCTGCACTTGCAGCCTGTGCATCACTCCGCATTTATAAGCAAAATTTGCCCGCTGGTGTCCTAATGGAAAATCAAAGCATACAGGATAATCATACAGCTTCACCTTTTCCAATACCAATTGCTCTAATGTTCTGCCAAATTCTTCACCCGGATCATCGGGTTTTATTCTAAAACCTCCAACAACTAATCCTGCCAGCTTTTTTAATTTACCTGTTCTTTTTAAGTTCCACAACATCCTGTCTATGCTATATAAATATTCACCTGTATCTTCTATAAATAATATTTTTCCATCTGTGGTTATATCAGAAGCGGTGCCTGCCATGGATTCAATTAATTTTAAATTTCCTCCTATCAATATTCCGTTTGCAGTGCCGGTTTTGTTAGAATTGTTTGGTATTGCTTCATAATTCATCTTTGTTCCACTGAGTGCTTGTTTTATTGAGATGATCGTATCCCGCTGTATGGGTTCAGCTTTCCACCAGTCATCAGGGAAACTGTTTATCATTTTTGAATGAATGGATGCGATTTTTGTGTGCTTATGAATATGAAAATGCAAAACTGTTATATCACTAAAACCTATGATCCATTTAGGGTGCTTTTTAAAGTTTTCCCAATTCAATTGATCAATAAATCTTACAATACCATAACCACCCCTGGCACATAAAATTGCTTTTATGTTAGGATCATCCAGCATTTGTTGAAAATCGTTTTTTCTTTCTTCATCCGTTCCTCCAAAAGAAAAATCCCTTTTCCCAATAGTATCACCAATTTTTATTTTATAACCCCAGTCTTTAATAAGTTGCACTGCCGGCGCAATAGCTTCTTTTGTTATGAAACCTGCCGGTGAGGTAATACCAATTGTATCATTATACTTCAGGTAAGGAGGCTTTTTATAATTGCTTTCATCAGAATGATAAGCGCCGGACAATTTTGGAGTCCAGATCAATCCTGCTGTTAAAGCACTGCCTGCATTTATAAATTTTCTTCTATTCATATTTCTATGTTCACAGCTCAAATTAAGAAATGAAACAACAACAATATTATAAGATCATTTACCTTTTGGTTGTTGCTCCTTAATTCAGGTATTTTTGCAGTTATATTATTATAAATAAGGATCTAGAGATAAAAGGAAAGCATGAACGAGGATATTTTAAAGGATAGCCAACATAATACACAAACTTCAAAAGAAAAACAATTTAAAAGATACCTGGTTACATCTGCGCTACCCTATGCCAATGGATTAAAACACATAGGTCATTTGGCAGGAGCTTATTTACCGGCAGATATTTATGTACGCTATTTACGTGCACAGAAAAGAGATGTGGTTTTTGTATGTGGCAGCGATGAACATGGTACTGCTATACCAATACAGGCTACTAAAGAAGGCACCACACCACAAGCTATTATTGATAAATATCATGTGATCATGAAAGAAAACTTTGATGATCTTTCCATCTCATTTGATATTTACGACCGTACTTCCAACCCCCTGCATCATGAAACTGCACAGGAATTTTTTACTTATTTAAATGACAGGAATGAATTAAAAATTAAAGAAACAGAACAATATTATGATGAAGAAGCACAAAGTTTTTTAGCAGACCGGTATATAAAAGGCACCTGTCCCAATTGTGGCTTTGAAAGTGCTTTTGGTGACCAGTGCGAAAAATGCGGCAAGTCTCTAAGCCCTGATGAATTAATTAATCCTATCAGCACCTTAAGCAATAAAGTACCAATAAAAAGAAAAACCAAACACTGGTACCTGCCCCTGGATAAATACGAAAACTGGTTACGTGAATGGATACTGGTAGAACATAAAGAGGACTGGAAACCGAATGTTTTGGGTCAATGTAAAAGCTGGATAGAAGCCGGTTTGCAACCACGTGCAGTAACTCGAGATCTTGACTGGGGAGTAAAAGTTCCTGCCACTCCAACCAACAACGCAGAGGGCAAAGTTCTTTATGTATGGTTTGATGCACCTATTGGTTATATCAGTGCAACAAAACAATGGGCATTAAACAATAATAAAAATTGGGAGCCTTACTGGCTTGATAAAGAAACCAAGCTGGTGCATTTTGTTGGTAAAGACAACATCGTTTTCCATTGCATCAT
>JACDAZ010000104.1 GCA_013695175.1 Flavisolibacter sp.
CTGGCAATCGTTTCCTGCTTCTCTCCTTCTGCCCTGTTTATCTTGGCTTGCTTATCACCTTCCGATTCTGCAATCAAAGCACGCTTTTCTCTCTCGGCCCGCATTTGTTTTTCCATGGCATCTTTAATGCTTTGCGGCGGTGATATGTTTTTTACTTCGTAACGAGAAACTTTGATACCCCATGGAACGCTTGCCTTGTCAACAGCTTCCACTATACTTACATTGACTGTTTCTCTTTCTTCAAATGTTTTATCAAGTTCCATCTTACCTATTACACTACGCATGGTCGTTTGCGAAATCTGTATCACCGCGAAACGATAATTGTCAATTCCATAAGATGCTTTTTGCGGATCTATTACCTGCAGGTATAAAATACCATCCACCTCCACGGCAATATTGTCTTTAGTGATACATACCTGCGAAGCCACATCAATAGCCTGCTCTTTCAGGTTTTGCTTGTATGCAATCTTATCTATAAAAGGGATCAGGATATGAAAACCTGCATCGAGTGTACGGCTGTATTTTCCCAGCCTTTCAATAATATAAACCTGCCTTTGCGGAACTACTTTAAATGTTGAAGTAAATGCTATCAGCAGAAATAATATTAATACAATAAGAATAATAGTACTTGGATCCATCATGTTGTTTTTGTTGTTTTTACAATTAATAATATGCTTTCGTTGCCAATGATGGTAACATTTTCATCAGGCCCAATCACATCTTCAGAGGCGGCATCCCAGGAAGTACCTTTAAAATATACTTTTCCATTTTTAGCGGGTGTGATGGCTGTTTCCGACCGGGCTGTCTTACCAATAAATTCATCTTCAATTTCGCTAGACTTCTTTTTTACCAATATGATCTTTTGCATGGACTTCCTGAAAAGAAGAATTGTTACTATTGATGCTCCCAAAAAAATAAGAAGTTGAACATTAATAGGTATATCAAAAACCATTGCAAGTAACGCAACGATCCAGGCACCTACACCAAAAAAGAAAAGGATAAAACCGGGTAGTGCAAATTCCAGTATGAATAAAATAAAACCGGCAATAAACCATATAACAGCCGGATTTGAAAAATCGTCCATAGAGAAAACAGTAATTTTAGGTTTCCGTCAAATATAAACTTAACTGAGCAATAATATAATGAAGATTAAATGAACGTAAAAGCTTCAAAAAATCATTAGATAATGACTCAGATTTTAATTACAGATCCAAAACAGGCTTTTTTACAGGTGATATTTTAGAATAGATGGCTGTATCGCAAAAAACTCCATTCCAGTAATAATTCTCCTTAAAATGAGCTTCCTTGTTGAAGCCTGTTTTTTCGAGTGCTTTAGCAGATGCTTTGTTACGGGGATCAATAATGGCTTCTATGGAATGTAGTTTCATTTTTTCAAAACCAAATTCCACCGCCTTATTTATTGCTTCAGACATAAAACCTTTTCCGTGAAAAGATGGGTGGAGAAGGTAACCAATCTCTGCCCGGTAATGTTGCTTTTGCATGCGCCAGAAACCTATACTTCCGATAAGTGTTGTTGGATCTTCTTTTAAACAAATAGCCCAGGGAACACCTTCTTCGTTGAGCATGGCTTCATTTACCATGTCAATCCATTTTATAGCATCTTCTATAGATTCAGTAAGTGGACGATCAATATATTTCATTACCTCTTTGTCGGAGCGGAGTCGAAAAATTGCTCCGGCATCAATGGTTGTCATTTGCCTTAATGATAATCTATCAGTAGTTAGTTCCGGAAACGCTGAAAATTTAGTTACTACCATGCTGTACTCAATATCGTTGATATTTTTTTTATTATCCTGACAGAAAAAATCCGGAAAATGATAAAACAAGTGATTATTATTTATGGATCTTATCTGAAAAAGCAAGCTTTTTTACCGATTTTTTTGTATAACCTAAGGAAAATAACTTCATAATATCAATTATAAAATGATTTTTTTTAACTTTTAATGGGCATGAGCACATGAAGAATAATCTTAGTTTCAATCTCCGGCTTAGAATACCCTTAAAGAATTAAAGTAAGCACTATGAAAAAAGCAATTTTGTTTTTGTTACTCATTAGCAGTGTTGGTGCCAATGCACAGAAATTAAAAGACGCCTTGTTCAAAGGACATTTGAAACTAGACTCTAATAATGTGGTTAGAAAAACTGATGACCTGAGTGCAAAGATTGATACCACCACAAAAAAGAAAGAAGCTGAAAAACCAAAAGTGGTAATTGCATCCAGAGATTCAGCTGGCAATATAAATACAACAGATTCAGCAGTGGCTATAACTGATACAGATGATGATGAAACCGGTGTTGCAGTTGTTAATAACAATGCACCGGCAAAAAACAACAACCAGGTTTGGAAGGAATATATGGATTCACTGGTGAAGGCAGTGGAGACTGAGGTAATGGGTTCAAAGAATATAAAAAAGCAAACCTATTATTTGCAGGTAAATTATGAAATTGAAACCACCGGTGACGTGGTGAATATTAGTGTGATCTCCACCCCTGAAAATGCATATTTGCAACAACAGTTTAAAGAAAGGTTGCTGCTCACAGCTCCCAACCTAAGTCCTGTTTTAGACAGTACCAATAAACCACGTTCGGTTAAACGCAGGTATAATTTTAGTGTAACGAAAGATTAGTTGGCTTCGTTTTTTTTGAGTAATAGTCATTCATCATTGCGAGGAACGAAACAATCTTTTAATTAATTCTTTAAGCTTCATGAGATTGCTTCGCTGGCGCTCGCAAAGACGTAATTATTGTTGATTACGTAAACGAAATTCTTCCCGTCTTTGCGAGGAACGAAGCAATCTTTTAATTAATCTTTAAGCTTCATGAGATTGTTTCGCTGGCGCTCGCAAAGACGTAATTATTGTTGATTGTGTAAACGAAATTCTTCCCGTCACCCTTTCTAAATAGAATATGAACTAACACTTTTATTTCTTTTACTCAGGCAAAAGAGGAGTAATGACCGAAACAATTAAAGTTTAAAAGTTAGCTATGACTTGAAATCAAGGATTGCAAATCACTGTAAAGACTTTAATTTGTCATGCTGATGAAGATCAGCATCTTTCTCTTATTTTAATTGACAATAGGTTTTGAAAATTTTTAGTGTAAGATCCTGACCTACGTCAGGATCACAAAAAACCAATCAAAGGAACTATAAAGTGAAACGCTACAGATTTATTCTACTTCTTTTAATTAAATAATATACTTCTCATTTCGCCGGATGATCTTTATTGTATTGGTATTTTTTGCCCATTCATACAACAAGTTTGCTTTATTAATAGAATCTTTGATTAAATCTATCTGTGACTCGAAATCCTGTAAAACATTTATAGGTTCGGTATTAATCCTGAAGCATAAGGATTTACCTGCTTTTACTATTTCAACTTCCTCTGGTAAAATGCTTTCAAACTTTTCTTTTATTAGTGCTATATCTTCTGCTTTGCCTGCTAATTGCAAATCAATATTGCCATAAGGAGCCTTATGAACAATAGTATCTTTATTATTAAGCCCAATTTTCTTGGGTTTAAAATAAAAGAAAAAAGAGTTTTTAGGAATTCTTTCTTTAGGGGTTTTCAACATCAAATGAGAATAATTCTCTGTTACAAAAAGATAGTACTTCTTCCAAAATGTCTGAGTATTCTCATTGTTTATAGCAAAATATCCTCTTCTCAATTTTAGTATTGCTGTATTAAAAACAGAAGCTTTAAATTTTGATCTTTTATCATTTAAATTTTCAAACCATTTTTGAATATCTTCATAAGTGATATTATAATCAAATCCTTTAACGATATATTCTTTCGGTGAAATTAAAACTGTATAAAAATCAAAACATTCTCTTTTGTCTTTAAAATGCTGACCACGACTTTTATACCTGATTACCTGATCTTTCTGAAAAACAGCATCAATTTTATTTTCTATTAAAAAGATAATCAGTTCTTCATTTTTTAAAATCTTCAAGATTAAATCACTTTCTCCAAACCCTGATTCAGAAATGGAATGCCATGCGCCAATTAATTCAAAATTGTCAGGACCGATGGTATTCATAAGAAACCATTCTAAAAATTGGTCACTGCAATTCAGTTCTTCAAGCAGGAGCAAATCTATATCTCTCTCCTGAACTGCCTTAAGCTTATGTAATTCTTCCAAAATTTTATTATCCATAAACTTTAAATCCAATTTATACTTTATAGAAATTTAATTAAGCTGAGCTAAAAAACTTAAATACAATTGAAACTTATGAATTATACTCCATTATGTCAAATGTTTTCATATTCTTTGAATTTTTAATGAATATTAATAGCGATGAGTAAAGGGTTCATGAT
>JACDAZ010000123.1 GCA_013695175.1 Flavisolibacter sp.
CAAGCATGCCATTATAATTTCCTGCAGGTATTGGCATGGCTATTATACGACGATCAATATTTTCCCAGTCTATTCTTACACCTTTATAAGTTGTTGTGTCTTTCGTTGCCGGCTTGCTTGTAGTGTCAGGTTCTTCATCACTTTTTAGTGGAAAAGGATTTGCATCATCTCTTCTTAAAATAGTAATGTAGGCAGCAAAAGTGGGCCTTGCCTGTTGCGAACTGGTATTAGCCCATCCCGATCCCAGGGCAACATCTGTACTGGCTAAAAAATAAAGATAACGTCCATTGAGATCCCATGCAGGTGAAATGGCATCAGCCATAGGATCGCTAAGTGCCGTTGTTTTTTTATTATCAACCGACCATACCATTATACTTCTGAAATTGTTGGGAGATGATTTTGTATATGCAAGAAATTTACTGTCCGGCGACCACCTGAGACCCATGTTGCCGCGGTCTAAATTTGTTCCACCAACATCAACATTGGTCATATTACCTGATGCAACATCAATTATTTTTACTCTTGTTGTATTATCTGTAAAAGCAATCATTTTTCCATTGGGCGACCACACAGGATCCCATGCCAGCTTGCTATCACCAATAGAAATTTTACGAGGTTGTTTTATACCTTCCTGGTCAGTAATATAAAGTGCATATGCTTGTCCGTCTTTATCAGAAAACCATGCTATTTCCTTTCCATCTGGCGACCATATAGGACGACGGTCTGCAGCAGCTGAACTGCGTGTAATATTCCTGGGATCACCATGTTCAACAGGCACTGTAAAAATTTCTCCCCTGGCTTCCAATAAAATTCGTTTACCCGTTGGCGATAGAGAAGCAGAAGAAACCCTGTTGGTAACATTTTCGATTCTGGTTTCCGCCCATGGGAAATCGCCGGTTACATTTATATCTAATTGTTTGCTGTTGCCCGTGGCTGGATCCAGTAAATGAATATATCCGTTTTGTTCATAAACCAGTTCCTTACCGTTTCCTTCCAACCATTTCACGTCTATATTCTTAATGTTTGTTACAGTACGTAAAGCTGATGTAGCCGGATTATATGCATATATATTCATGATATAATCGCGGTCAGATAAAAAATAAATTTCATTATTTAGCCACACCGGTTGTATATCTGTACTTCCATTAAATGGAAGATCTTGTTCTGCCAATGTTTTAAGATCCAGCACCTGCAAGGCAGTATTTTGCCCGCCTCTATAATGTCTCCATTCAACATCCCAACGGCTCATCCTGTCAACAATTAATTTATTTCCATCAGGGGAATAGTTACCATCAAAAGCCCATGGTGCCGGAATTATTTCGGATGGCCCACCTTTGGCCGGTACAGTCCACAACCGATAAAAACTGGTTGGAGCACTTTCCCTGACTGATGCATACAATACATTTTTACCATCATTCGACCATCCACGTGGCAAGGAAGAGGCAGGATACCATGTAAGTTGGGTAGGTGTTCCACCCTCTGAAGGCACAATATAAACCTGGTGTATTCCCGAGCGGTTGGAGCTGAAAGTAATCCACTTTCCATCTGGCGAAAAATGTGGGTTAGCTTCTACTGCTGCAGTACTGGTGATTCGTGTTGCATTGCCACCATTTTTTGAAGTGGTCCAGATATCGCCTGCATAAGCAAATACAATCTTATCATCACTAATATCTGGTTGGCGAAGTAACCGTGTACCCTGAGTAAAAGAGTAGTTACTAAAAACTATGAAAATAAGTAATGAAAAAATCCTGAAAATTTTTAAAAGGAATGCCATATGAAAAGTTTAGGTAGAATATAAAGGCGTATTGATAAGAGGACAATTTAACAAACAATCAGATTTGAAAAAGAGAAATGTGATGAAATGCAGATTTTTATGATGGATGTTTTAATACATTTTATGAAAACCAAATCCATAAATCATTCCTAAACCAAAATAACTGTTTTTAGATATGTTTCCATAAAATCTGGCTCCAATGCTTCTGCTAAATCCAGTGGGTTTACCAACGGGAATTAGAAAGTAAATTCGATACCTCCTTTTTTCATTGTTAAACCATTTTATATTGGCTTCAAAAGGAACGCCCACATATTTAATTGTTTTTGTGTATTCCCGGTTGAAATCATCAACAACAACTTCACGAAATTTATTATGCGAGATACCAAAGGAATAACTATGGGACATACCACCATTTATAATCCGCCATCCGTATAATAAAGAAAATTCTTCCAGGCTGCTTTTTTCATCAACAAATGGTATAGGAATAATAGGTGAAAGAAAACCACTTTCTAATTTTACGGTTCCGGTAAATCTTATATTAAAAAGATGTTGATTTTTCTGATAGTGCAAACCCGCTCCTAGGGTAAAACCACCTGCTTTCATCCAGGAATGTCCAATCAACATATCTGCATAAACAATAGGATTAGTTTTTATGGAATCCTGGGCTGTAATTTGTAAACAGGAGCAGATAAAAAAGAACACGTAAAAAATGCGAAAACCGTAATTGGTTATACAAAATTTCTTCATACTATAAATAGCCTAATCTTCATCTTTCTTAATCTCGTCATCTGTTATACGATGTTTTTCTTCGTCTTTTTCAAACATTTCTTTTTGTGCCTTTGCCTGAATATTAGGACTTTCTTTTTTCTGATCTTCCCTAACCCGCTGCCTGAAATGCTGAAAAAGCATTAAAGCTATTACTACCATAGCAAGAGAAGCTGCATTATACATTGTTTGCAAAGGATCAACCCATAAAATAAAATGTTGTAAAAACGTAACAGACAGTATAACTACAATTACATTGATAATTTTTTCTTCCAGGTCACTCAGGGTTAATACACCTAAGGCAACTGTAACATTAAGTGGTGAAATAAACAGGCTGAACAAACCAACACCTATAAGATAAAAAACAACAGCCTTCATCATTACTGTTACCACTTCCAGAAATTCTACTGTCAGGTAAGCAGCATTTAATTGACCTGAAAACATTTTGTCCCATGCATTCCAGATAGATCTGAAAGCTTCTACAGTACCTAAAAGAAATAAGGAAAGTGCAATGAGCATAACAGCGGCAACAGCAATTAACACAACAAACCTGGTCCTGCCCAACCAGGCACCAATACCAGAGACTACTGCTGAAGGTTTATTATTATTTTCTTCTGTATCATGATTAATTTTTGAATTATTCATAAATGCTGTTTATGTAATTTATCCTGGTAAAGACATATTTTATAATCAAAGTTGGTTATTATTCCACTTCCTTCAACAATTCCTTTACTGCCACTTCCAGTTGCTGATCTTTTCCTTTGCTCACTACATCATATTCGTTCATTACTTTGATATCCGGTTCTGTTTGCAGGTTCTCTAAATATCGTCCTTGTATATCTTTTACTCCCAATGGTGGCACACCCCAGCGAATGCTATTATCCTGCAACATTTCCCAGCCGGCAAATGTACAGGTACCAGGCACAGGCATGCCTACCAACTTACCTAATTTTAAATCTGCATAGCTAAAAGCAAAACAATGTCCATCACTGTAATTGGCTTCATTAACTAAGGCTATACTTGGTTTTGTCCAGCGAAATGACGGTTCCATACCAACAGAACGATCATCTGTAGTATAATCCAAAAACTTTTTACCACTCAAAAACATAGCAAGATCTGCTACCAGGTCACCTCCACCATTATGGCGGGTGTCAATTACCATTCCTTTGCGATTGGCATACCTTCCCATTACTTCTTCATAAACAGTACGATAAGAGGGATCGTTCATACCGGGTATGTGAACATATCCTAATTGACCATTACTTAATTTATCGACTTCATCTGCATTTTTTCTAATCCATCTTCTGTACAGCAATATGTTTTCTTCAGCAATAGGTACCGGTTTTACAGTTATATCTCTTCTTGATTTATTTTGTGGATCATAAATAGTGAGCAGCATATTTTTCCCTGCCTTTCGGTTTAAAAACTGAGCATAATCTTTATCCGGTGTAACTGCTTCACCATCTATGGCTTCTATGATCATTCCTGCACGTATATTCATACCTGCTTTACTTAAAGGTCCTTCAGGAAGCACTTCATCTATTTTAATTCCATTATCCGGGTATTTATAATCAAAGAAAATTCCTAATGAGGCAGTGGCATCAGCATTGGGAGCATTTACATTATAACTGGCACCAGCATGCGAAACATTCAATTCTCCCAACAATTCACTTAACATTTCAACAAATTCGTAGTTGTTGCTGATGTGGGGCAGGTATTTTTCATAATCTGCTTTCATCTCATCCCACTTTATTCCATGATATCCGGCAGTATAAAATGTATTTTTCGTTTTCCTCCAAACATGGTCCAGCATAAACTCACGTTCAGCGGCTATGTTTAAATTCATATCACCATTAATACCTACTATTTCCTGTTTTGTAGTAGCGGGATCTAATTTTAAAATTTTTCCATCACTAAGCAGGAAAAGGTTTTTTTGGTCTTTATCCCATTGCATGCCAGCATTAATGGCATCTAACGCAACTAGCATTTTAGTTTCTTTTGTTCTGAGGTTGGTGCTCCACAAATTCAAACCCTTTTCAAAACGAGCCAGGTAATAAAGCGTTTCGCCATCTTTCGATAACAACATATCACCCATAGCAGAAGAGTGAAGTGTAAGTCTTGATTTACGATATTGCAATCCTTCCCAATCAATTTTTACCGTGTCTTTTGTTATTGGTTTTTTCTTTGCAGCACTATCGGCTTTTGCAGCCAGGTCCCGGGCTTCTTTATAAAGTGCAAAATCTTCTTTACTTAATTTAAATTTATCAAATGCATCCTGGGTTAGAAACAATCCATAGACATCATACTGAGAGCCACCGGTATTTGCGGCTGCTCTTAATCCTTCACGGGAACTCATCCAGATGATCATTTTACCATCTAATGCCCATTTGGGAACCCTGTCCTGGAAACCACTTTGTGTAAGATTGATTTTTTTCCCTTTTCCATCTGCAGATATAATTCCAACTTCACCATTCCAATAACCTGGTTCCGAAAATTGGAAAGTTATCCATTTGCTATCCGGGCTCCAGCTAAAATTCTGATCGTTTTCACCCATTGCAAAAAGTTCATTGGAAGTTAGCAAAGTGCGTGTTTGTTTAGTTCCAATGTTGTACACTTTTAGATTCATCCTGTCTTCAATAAAAGCAATTTCTTTTCCATCAGGAGAATATTCTGGTTGATAATTTAATTTGTCATTTTCAATTACAGGTGTTTCTTTTAAAATAGTTGATGCAAAAAAATAAGGTTCTTCTTTTCTTGAAATTTGCATCTGGTAAATTTTCCATCCTTTCCCTCTTTCACTTGAATAAAGCAATGATCTGCCATCAGGTGAAAAAGAAACACTTTTTTCCTGTTCCACCGTATTGGTGATCCTTTTTGTAGTGCCACCATCAACAGAAGTTACAAACACTTCGCCACGATGAATAAAAGCCACTTCTTTGCCATTTGGTGAAACTGCAATATCGCGTACACCACCTGTTACACTTATAACCCTGTCATTATTATTTTTAAAATCAGTAAATAAAGAAATATTTATTTTTAGAGGTTCTCCCGTTGGTGTTTTGGTATAGATATCTCCATCAAATGAAAAGCATAAAGTACCATTGTCTGCAATGCTTAAAAAACGTACAGGATGTTTTTGAAAATTTGTGACAGCTGTTGCAGATCCGGGCTGATTTAAATTCATTTTATGAATATTAAAACTTCCAGAAGCTTCACTTAAATAATAAATGGCTTTATCATTATCGGCAAAAACAGGATTGCGGTCTTCGCCTTCAAAAGTGGTTAATTTTGTATGTTGACTTGTTGTTCTATTATACAACCAAATATCACGTGCCGCCGCTGATTGGTGGTGTTTGCGCCATTGATTTTCTGTTCCTTTTTTATCATGATAAACAATAAGATTTCTGTCTTTGGTCATTTTAGCGTCTTCCGCGGGTGTGGTTAAAATTTGTTCCACCCTGCCTCCATTTACAGAAACAGCATAAAGCTCCGGAAGGGCAGCAGTAGGAAACTGCCTGTTTGTTACAGCATCTAATCGTGATGATCCAAAATACACTTTATGATCCTGTACGCTAAAACGATAAGGATATTCATGTGAAGAATGATAAGTAATTCTATTTGCTTCGCCACCAGTTGCTGGAATCGTAAAAACATCAAAATTGCCATAGCGGTCAGAAGCAAAAGCAATGGTTTTACTGTCATGACTCCAAACAGGCATAAAATCATGTGCTTCGTGCTGTGTTAATTGAATTGCTGAACCTCCCTCAGCAGGAACTTTATATAAATCGCCCCTATAAGTGAAAACAATAGTTTTTCCATCAGGTGAAATAGCAGGATAACGTAGCCAGGAAGGATTTTGAGCATAACTTGCAAAAGCCAATCCAATAAAAGCAAGACAAAAGATTATTTTTTTCATGAGTATTTAAAAAGATGTGGAAGTTAAGGTAGATTTATACATTCAGCAGCTACTGTAACAAAAATTGAGCAAGTATTAAGAAAATAAAAAAGCTTTTATGTATA
>JACDAZ010000162.1 GCA_013695175.1 Flavisolibacter sp.
ACTGTAGCTGATGAACCTGTCCGGGACGCAGCAGAAAGATACACTCATCTGATACCGGATGTGGTACAAAATCTATTTCATGTGCGCCTTCACCTGCCTGCAACAAAAGAATAAAGAAGAAGTTATGCCGATGCAGATCATGTTGCAGATCGCCACCGTTAAGGATGTTCTCCAGCTTGCGGATGCTAAAACGACCAGCACTACTTTGCTCCTTCGGGGCAATAGGTATTTGTCTGATCGGTATTGTTTTCATTACTTAAAGTTATTGATAATGAAACCTTTCATTCACAAAAAAAGCTGTTACCAATACCCTTGTTCTTTCATTTCCTCTATCTTAATGAAAATTGCTTCTTTTAAAAAATACTGGATAAACTACTTTATGAAATGGTTTTATAAAACTATTGAATAGATTGTTTTTCTTCTTTACTAAAACATTTCCGGTGCCGGTTCTGATCTTCTAAAGATTTATCTTTAAAAAAACAATCCGGTATGAAACATTTTACTCTGATAATCTTAACCTTATTTATTATGCATGCTCATGCCCAACAAACCCAAAAGCCTGTTTTGCATGCAAAAAACTGGATGGCAATTACAGGTAAACCTTTGGCTGCCACTGCCGGGGCTATGATTTTTCAGCAAGGTGGTAATGCCGTTGATGCAGCATGCGCTATGTTAGCGGCCACTTGTACCATGTGGGATGTGTTACACTGGGGTGGAGAAACACAAGCACTAATTTATAATCCAAAAACAAAAAAAGTAATTGCAATAAATGCAATGGGTATAGCTCCAACGGGTGCAACTCCAGAATTTTTTAAAAGTAAGGGATATAATTTTCCTCCAGAATTTGGACCCCTTGCTGCCACAACACCGGGAACACCGGGTGGCATTTGCTATATGCTTGCCAATTATGGCACCATGACTTTAGAACAAGTACTTGCACCAGCAATTCAAATGGCCGCAGGTTATCCTATAGAAGCACAAACAGCAAATAGTATAGAAAGAAATAAAGAACGTATAAAGGAATGGCCATACAGTAAAAAAGTTTTTCTTCCACATCTGGGAGAAAAACGTGAAGCGCCTGAAGCAGGAGAAATTTTTGTTCAAAAAGATTTACTTCAGACACTTTCTAAGATGGTGGAAGCAGAAAAAAATGCAAGGAAAGCAGGCAAGAACAGGAAGGATGCAATCATGGCTGCATATGACCGTTTTTACAAAGGTGATATTGCCCGGGAATTTGTAAGAGGTAGCCAGGAACAGGGAGGGCTTATAACCATGGAGGACCTTGCAAAATGGAAACCTATTGAAGAGGAACCATTAAAAGTGAATTACAAAGGCATAGAAGTATATAAAATGCAGCAATGGACGCAGGGACCTATGTTGTTGCAGTCATTGAACATTTTGGAAAATTTTGATTTAAAAAGCATGGGTTACAACAGCACAAAATATATCAACACTGTTTATCAATCCATGAGCCTTGCATTTGCTGACAGGGATTTTTATTATGGTGATCCTTATTTTAATAAACATCAACCTATGAAAGGATTACTTGATAAAGATTATGCAAAGCAAAGAGCAGCACTTATAGATTCAACCAAGAATAATATTAATATAGGTCCTGGTGATCCATATCCTTTTGAAGGAAAAACTAATCCATTCTTAAACTTGCTAAAAAACAGGGGTTATGAAATGGATACAGCTACAAGAAATTTTGCTCCCACGCATGATATCAGAAATGAATCATCTATGACAGAATACCAGGAGAGACTTTGGTTGGGAACAACAACTGTTGAAGCAGCCGATAAAGATGGATGGGTTGTATCTATAACACCTAGCGGTGGATGGATTCCTGCTACCATTGCCGGCAATACCGGAATAGGAATGAGCCAGCGAATGCAAAGCTTTGTTTTGGATTCATCACTTAATCCATTTAATGTAGTTGCACCCGGTAAAAGACCACGAGTAACGCTAACCCCTTCCATGGCATTAAAAGATGGTAAACCTTATTTATCATTTGCTGTTCAGGGAGGAGATACGCAGGATCAAAATCTATTGCAGTTCTTTTTAAATATGGTAGAATTTGGAATGAACGTACAACAGGCATCCGAAGCTGCTAATATCAACAGCAATCAGCTATGGCTTTCTTTAGGAGGCACAAAAATCGATGACCGCAAGCCAAAGCCGGGACATATATTGCTGCAAAGAAATACACCGGAAGCAATAAGAGAAGAATTAAAAAAAATGGGTTATACATTATCTTTTACAGACAGAACCAGCGGACCTATCAATGCAATTTATTTTGACTGGAAACACGGCACTCTCTGGGGCGGTTCCAGTAATCATGGTGAAGATTATGGAATTGGGTGGTAATTAATATGCAGATGTGCGAATATGCAAATATGCAGATATGCAGATATGCAAATGTTTAGATTGAAAATAAACAAGCTTATGAAGCTTTTGGCTGGTAGGGTAACTTTTTTCATTTTACCTTTTACATTTTAAAATTTTTAAAATTTGGAAGCAATACAACCATTAGGCAGGACCACATTTGGAGATGCTGCTAATGCAGGGAATGTGATACCCGAAAAAGAAGCATTAGAATTATTATATGATTGGGTGGAAAATGAAAGGCTGCGTCTTCACATGAAACAGGTGGGAGGAATAATGAAAGCCTGGGCATTGGAAAAAGAAAATCTTTCTGAACAAGAGGCACATAAATGGTGGCTGGCAGGTTTGCTGCATGATGCAGATTGGGAAAAACATCCCAATGATCATTGTCGTATTATTATTGAGGAATTGGAAAAAAGAAATATTGATCCTGTAATTATACAATGCATTGCATCTCATGGTCCCCGTCATTTTGGAGTAGAACCACATTCAAAAATGGATAAAATGATTTATGCTATTGATGAATTATCTGGTTTTATCCATGCAGCTGCTTTAATACGGCCCAACAGGTATAATGGTATGGATGTAAAAAGTGTTCAAAAGAAAATAAAAACTCCTTCATTTGCCGCACAGGTAAGCAGGGATGATATTCAGGATGCTGTTAGCAGAATAGATTATTCTTTAGAAGAACTTATCTTTTTTATAATTGAACATCAGAAAGAAATATCTTAATTATCCCGTTTGTTCAGAATGTTTGGATCATCATTAAAATAAAACTTCATCATGTAAAGGTTATTGTTTCAAATTAACCCCTGATATTTCTATACCCGGTTTATCCTCTTCATTTTTATTTTGACCAAACCTAAATTCTATTCTTTCTACCTTTTCCAGATTAAATGGTTGTGTGGATACGGAACTAAAATAAAGTGGCAAGAAATGCAGGTATGGTCTTGGCAATAACAAAAACGAATCTTTTTTTAATTTGTTTAATGGTATTTCAATTTCACCAAAAGATTGCGAAAGTGAGATGGTAGTTGAAAAAGCTTGTGCATCTTCTGTAATCAATGAGATAGTAACAGGAACTGTTCCTGATGACGCTCTTCCTTTTACAACCAGAATATTGAAAGCACCCATGTCATCTGCCCTTCCTTTTATTTTATCTTTAAAATAATATTAAAACCCATTCCATTTTTATCATTTGAATTATTAGTTGCTTTCAGAACAATTTCTCCTGGAGTGTTAGTTGTTATATATTCCAAAGCATTATTTCTCCAGTCAGGGTTATATACCATAATCATATTTCGATCTTTGGCCGGATCAAATAACACTACCGGAGATGATGAAGGAACCAACACAGTTTCCCAGCTTTCATTAATATAATTATCCATGCATAAGGATTGCCTTTATGTCCTCCGGGAAATGTAAAAGTTTCTGCTTGTTTTTGAATCATGATACGGTAATTCAAAATACCGGGACTTACCATATCAACAGGAACTTCTGCTGAATAATGATATGGTTTTACTGCAATCATGGAAACTGTTTTCCACTTGTTTGAACTGTTCCTGAGTTCGATTGAAATTTTATCTGCTGAATCAGCACCGGCTATAGTTGCAGATATTGTATCCATATGCAAAAGGAACTGTATAATTCACTCCAAAAAATCTAGCTTCTTTTTTATCTTTTTTAAAACGAACTACACCGGATTTATCTATGTAAATCAAATTTTGCTTTTGTGAACTTGCAAATAAACAGCTGGTGATTAAAAAAAATAAAAGACAACTTTTTGAAACAGTTTGCATAAACGATTCATTATTTAGAACAACAAAGTTTAAGCTACTAAAATCTTCCTTACAAATTGACGATCAATTGTAATGGAAATAAATAAAACCGCCTCAATGAGACGGTTCTTTATCAAAAATAAAAAACATTAATTGATTGTTACTGTTTGGGTATGCTCATTTAATGTAATAGTATAAGTTCCTGCTGTAGCTGGAGTCTTAAAGTTATCTCCACCTTCCCACTTAATCTTCCTGCTACCTGCACCATTGGCAGGACCGGCATCTTCATAATCAAATGCTCCCCAATCGTTGCCAGCTAAAAACTTAATGTCTTTATTTGCTTCTAGATCAAGTGTTATTTTCCATATCCCATTACCTTCATAAGTCATTTGTGGTGAAACACCGGGAGACCATGCGTTGACTCCGGTTATGCCATCACCTACTACTCTCATTTCTGTAGCAGGACTTATTTCATATTTAATATTATCAGGATCTCTTCCATCCCATATAACCCTGTACCTGCCTGCAGTTGTGATATCAGGAAAATTAGGGCCATTCACTTCTAACGTACTTCCACTGCCACCATTGGAACCATAACTGCGTGTTTCGTCCACAGAATTGCTGCCATTATTCCATTGATTATTATCTATTAACTTCCAACCACCTGTTGTAAATGCAGTAATTCCTACAAATAAATTATCATCCGCAAATCCCATAGCATAATTAGGGAAAGTTGCGCCTGGATTCCAATCCGCACCAGTAGCACCACCCACAAATCCCATTCTTCCTTCCCTGATATCATACTTCATTGTATTAAGATCAATGGAAATTCTATAAACACCGGCAGCAGATACAGTAAAATTATCTCCATTTTGAGAAAGCGTTCCACCTGTTCCACCATAGTTCACATCCCAACTTCTACCCTGTGTTACTTTAAATTGTGCACCTGCAGGTAAATAAATGTAGGTGTAGTACATGGAGTTTAATAACCCTGAACGTTGATCTC
>JACDAZ010000170.1 GCA_013695175.1 Flavisolibacter sp.
GGGGTAATGTTGCAGGCGGATGAAGGTTCTCATAAAATTTAAAAAGCTTTTTTGCCCACGACATGATTTCAAAAATAAGAGGAGATGTACAGATTGTAGCATAAAATGTAAAGCTATTGTAAAGGCTTTCTCCTGTCAGATCCTATTTACTTCGTGATTTTTTAAAGATTATGGGAATCTGGTATCTTCTTTGTTTTAAAAGGGTAGATTAAATTGAGACCTATGTTTAGAGCTGTGAAAAACCCATTTGTGATAGAAGTTTCTTTTGATGGTGAAAATGTTCGTGTTGTTCCCATAAAAAAAACAAAAGAAGGAATTATTTATAGAACAATAGCTCGCTGTGAAGAATATCTTGCGCAGTTATTTTTAAAAGAGCAACAACCAAATAATATAATTTCCGGATTAGCTGGTTATTTTAAACAAAGAGGTTGGAGTATCAGTTATTAATTCACTTAATTAAATCCTGAATATCTATTTGAGGCAGGTATGGCTCAAGATGTTCAATGTCTCTAAAGCAGCATACTTTTAATATTACATTAAAATGCCTGTGTCAGGTTACTTCTATATAAAACTCGTGTAACTGGTACAGCATTATTTTATGAAATTCTTCTTCACGTTCAGCAAGTAATACACCTTTATTCCATGCAGCTTCAGCTTGTTGAAGTTCTTCCAATTTATCGTATTGCTGAAATGTCATGATAATTAGAGATACAAATATGAATAAGGTTTAGTGCAACTAAATGTTTTTTAGATGAGAGCTGCTTTTTAAAAGTTAAGATAACTGGTTAGAGCGATTACCTCTTTATTGATTCATCATTTAACCTGACAAAAACATAGTTTTATCTCATTATTTTAATAGCCTAAATTTCCTTAAGGACAACTACATAAAAAAAGAGGTAGAACGTTAATTCGACCTCTTTTAATCCAAAAAACCACTAAACCTTAAACCACCACTCAACGAATTATTTGAAACATCTCCGTAATGTATATAAAGTATGTTTAAGAGAGATGTTCAGTATTTATCGAGTGACCCGATATCATTTATATGAACGAATAGCATACCAAAAACAAACAGCTTTAAAAATTAATTATTCTTCATTGTTTATTGAAAATGAAAGTAATAATTTCCACAATTGATGCCTTAAATACGCTTATAATGGTACTACATTTACCATTGTTGAAACATCAATATTTTCTCCATTCCGTTAGCCTTCCCGGGGTATAAGGAGCGCCTGCTTTTTCTAAATCTTTTTCTATTTTTTTTATTTCATCACCAATAGCTTTTAACTCTGTTTCCAAAGGTTTAAATTCAGAGGCAACTAATTCATACGATTGTTTGAATGTTTCAGTTGGAGCAGAAGTTGTTCTCCATAAATAATAAACTAGGGCTCCTATTCTTTCATTTATAGAAGGTGTAGTTTCAAATTCACGCCTTGCTAAAGTAGCATCACCATTAAGTTGTTTTTGTACGTTTAATAATCTCTTATCCACATCAAAAATATGTTTAGAAACATCCATAGATAAACCCGGTGTTTCCAGTATTGCTGCTTTTATAAATCGCAACCTGTTTACCAGTTCTCCCCTGTATTGATCAGCAGCACCTGTGGCCCTGTAAAGTTCAGCAACCTGTTTATTAAATGCCAGTATAGTTTTTCTATCACCCACAGGAAGAGTTGAATGTTCCAACGGTACCGTTTTAAATATTTGTGGTTCTGTTATCCTGGTATATGATCCATCTTCAAATTTGCTGATGAAAACTTTATAGGTCCCGGGTAAAGCCATGTATCCCTGCTCCCTGTTGCTAAAAACAAATGACTCTTCAAAAGGAGTAAAATTGATAGGAGCTATAGGCGGATACCTGAAGTCCCATACAATCCTGTTGATACCTTTGCTGGCCCCTGTTTTAATGTGGCGTATTACCTGCCCTTCGTCATCGGTGACGGTAAATAACAAATGTGGTTCCGGCTGTTCATCTTCTAACCTTAAAGAATCTATAGAAGGGTAATAAACAGTTTCACCCTTTTCTATTTTTGCTTTTTCTGATTCTTGTCTTAATAACTTCCGTGTTTTTAATTCATCTTTTAAGTAATAGGTAAATACTGCACCTACCGGTGGATTGGGAGAAGTATAAAAACTTTCACCCTGGAAGCCTTTCATTCTCACAGCCAAAGGAGTAGAGGGTATAAACATCAACGCATCTTTTACAGGATAAATAACAGCTTGTTTTTGCAGGTCTTCCTGTTTGAAATTTCTTAAAGCAGTATAATCATCCAACACATAAAAGCCCCTGCCAAAAGTACCCAGTACCAGGTCATTTTCCCTTCTTTGAATTTCAATATCACGTACAGCTATAGTAGGTAAACCGGCTTTTAATTGTACCCAGTTTAAGCCTCCATCATTAGTGAAGAAAACTCCAAACTCCGTTCCTGCAAATAATAAATTGGGATTTATATGGTCTTCGGCTATAGTATATACAGATCCTCTTGCAGGTAAATTACTTTGTATAGGAGACCATGTTTTTCCTCCGTCACGTGTGCGGTAAACATAAGGACGAAAGTCGCCGTAACGGTGATGATTAAACGCTGCATAGGCTGTATTTTTATCATGCAATGATGTTATAACCTGGTGCACATAAGACATATCCGGCACACCCGCTATCTTATTTACCCTGCTCCATGTTTTTCCTCCGTTTGTAGTTACCTGTATTAATCCATCGTCTGTACCCGCATATAGTACATCCTCGTCCAATTTAGATTCTGCCAGTGTTGTTATATTCCCAAAAATATCTGTAGAGCCATTTTTAGCAACAGCATCCACACTCCAAACTTTGCCCATTACCGGAAGTTTATTTCGATCAATCTTGCTTGTTAAATCATCGCTGATAACTTTCCATGAATTTCCCCGGTCATCGGTCCTGAAAACTTTATTTGAAGCAAAATATAGCCGCTTGTTGTCAAACTGGGAGATCAGTAAAGGAGCATCCCAGTTCCAGCGGTAAGCAGCTTCGCCTTTTTGTTCTACAGGTTTTATGTTCAGCATTTCACCGGTTTTCCTGTCATATCTTACCAAACCTCCATATTGCGACTGTGCATAAATAAGATCAGGGTTTGTTTGATCAACCTGTGTTTCAAAACCATCACCAATACTGGTAAAATACCAGTCGGAATTGAAAATGCCATTACCGCTTAATGTGCGTGATGGTCCTCCAATGCTAAAATTATCCTGTGTACCTCCATGTATATGGTAAAAAGGATAAGCATTATCTGTAGAAACTTTATAAAATTGGGTAACAGGCAAATTGGGTTTAAAATGCCAGTTGACTCCACCATCAAAAGTTTCGTATAAACCCCCATCGCTGCCTACAAAAAAATGATCTGTATTTGTTGGATTAATCCACATGGCATGATTATCAATATGTTTATTTTTTTCGCCAAGAATTTTAAAATTCTTACCACCATCTGTACTTATCACCATATATGCATTCATAGCATATAACTTGTCTACATTTTTTGGATCGCAAAAAATCTCCTGGTAATAATTTCCGGAACTTGTATAGGTGCCTTGTTTTTGCCAGCTGGCTCCCCTGTCATTACTCCGGTACACTCCACCTCCTTCTCTGGCTTCCACAATAGCATATACCACATCAGGTTGTGCAGGAGAGATTGCCATTCCAATCCGGCCAATATCACCTGCGGGCATACCACTCATGATTTTATTCCAGGTATTTCCACCATCGGTGCTTTTATAAATAGCTGATTCGGGACCGCCACCGATATATGTAAATACTTTGCGCTGGCGCTGGTGTGCTGCTGCATATAATACATCCGGATCTCTTGGATCCATATGTATTTCATTAAAACCTGTATGCTCACTTACCGATAAAACATTTTTCCATGTTTTACCACCATCTGTAGTTTTATAAATTCCCCTGTCGCCACCGGAACTCCATAAGGGACCATAAGCAGCAACATAAACTATATCAGAATTTGTTGGATTAATTACAATTTGTCCTATATGCTCTGAATTTTTTAAGCCAACATTTTTCCAGCTTCTTCCACCATCTTCCGTTTTATACACTCCGTCGCCATAAGCTACACTTCGCTGGTTGTTGTTTTCACCACTGCCAACCCATACTACAGATGAATTGTTTGGATCCATCGTGATACAACCAATAGAATAAGAGCCTTCTTTATCAAAAACAGGAGTGAACGTAACACCATTGTTGGTTGTTTTCCAAACGCCGCCGGAAGCAACAGCAACATAATATTCATGGTAGTTTTTTGGGTTTACTGCTAAATCGCCTATACGACCGGAAGCAATTGCAGGTCCCAGGCTTCTGAATTGTAAACCATTGAATAAGGCTGAATTAACAGGAGATGCAGCGGATGTACCGGTTATTGGTTTTTTTTGAGCTTGAATTGATAAAACAGAAATAAAAAATGCTGATGTAGCAATCGTTTTTAAAATTCTCATAAACAGAAATTGATGAACAAAGGAAGTTAAAGAAAATAATGACAGTATAATGAAGCAAATGATCTTAGTAGAATTTAAAAAGTTTAAATTTAATATCTCCTCAAATCATTTTTATGAACAAGTTAATATATATGTTTCTGTTGGTAACATTCATATCCTGCAATGCATCAAAAAATATTGCCAGCGCTCCCGGTGATATTGTAATTCATTCTGTGAACATAATTCCTATGAATGAAGAAAAAGTTGTAGCAAACCAGACGGTACTAATAAGAAATGGTCGCATAGAATCTATTGTTTCTTCAAGTATAAATCATAGTAAAGATGCAACAGTAATAGACGGAAGTGGTAAATACCTGATGCCCGGGCTTGCTGAAATGCATGCACATGTGCCTCCCAATGATAATATGGATGCCATGAAAGAAGTATTGCTATTATTTGCTGCCAATGGTGTTACCACCATCAGGGGTATGTTAGGTCATCCAAAACACCTGGAGCTTCGATCTTTAATAAACAGTGGTGAAGTACTGGGGCCCAGGTTTATAACCTCAGGTCCATCATTTAGTGGGAACAGTGTAAAATCAGCAGAACAAGGTGCTGAAATGGTAAGGCAACAAAAAGCTGCAGGGTATGATTTTTTAAAAATCCATCCGGGTATATCAAAAGAAAATTTTGCAGTCATTGCTCAAACAGCAAAAGAAGTTAATATCCCAATTGCAGGACATGTACCCTATGATGTTGGCGTATGGAGGGCTATTGATGCCGGCTTTGCCACCATAGAACATTTAGATGGTTTTGTAGAAAGCCTGGTGCCGGGTATTGAAAATATAACAGAGCAGGAGAATGGTTTTTTTGGATCAGGGGTAGGTACAAGAGCGGATACAACCAAAATTCCGCAATTAATGAATGCTTTGAGGTTGAAAAACATTTGGGTAGTACCAACACAGGCACTGGCAGAAAGGTGGATGTCTCCAATAGAAGCGAGTGTTTTTCAAAATGCTCCTGAAATGATTTATATGTCCCCAAACACAAGAACTCAATGGTTGAATTCAAAAAATAATTTCATGAATTCAGCAGGGTATAATACAGACAACATGAATCATTTTTTGCAGCTACGCAGAAAATTGATTTATGAACTTCAAAGGAAGGGTGTAGGACTTTTGTTAGGAGCCGATGCACCACAAGTTTATAATGTACCGGGTTTTTCTGCACACCATGAATTAAGATATTTGGTTGATGCAGGTTTAACCCCTTTTGAAGCATTGCAAACCGGAACAACCAATGTTGGCAGGTTTTTAAACAGAACGGACTTAGGAGTAGTTGTGCAGGGTGCTGTGGCTGATCTGGTTTTACTAAATCATAATCCTTTGGAAAATATAAATAATACAACAAGCATTGAAGGTGTTATATTAAATGGGAAATGGCTTTCAAAGCAATGGATAACAGATACACTGAAAAGTTTGGAAAAATAGATTTAAATAAGAAATAAAACAGGTGATGGTGCTATGAGATCAATATTAAAATTCTTTTGCTTACTATTATTAATAAGTAGTAACGGTAATGCGCAGGTTAAAAATTTTCAAAACAGGTTTTCATCAATTGATAGCTACATAGACAGTGTCATGAAGCAATGGAATATACCTGGACTGGCATTGGGTGTGGTTTATAAAGATCAATTAATATATGCAAAGGGATATGGTTTTAGAGATGTAGAAGGAAAACTTCCTGTACAACCCAATACTGTTTTTCCTATTGCATCCAACACTAAATTATTTACAGCCACACTGGCAACCATGCTTGCTGCTGAAGGTGATATTGACCTTGATAAGCCGGTAAAATCTTATGTACCTGCACTCAATTTTTATGATGATGAATTGAATGCTCAAATAAGTATGCGGGACCTGTTAAGTCACAGAACCGGATTGCCAAGATATGATGGAATATGGGTGGGATCGCAGGTGAATAGAAAAGATGCAATTAGTGCCATACATATTATGAAGCCTCAGCAAAATTTCAGATCTGGTTTTATATATAATAACATGATGTATGCAACAGCCGGTTATGTTATGGAAGAAATGATGATGAAAAAATGGGAGGATCTGGTAAGAGAAAAAATTCTTTTACCACTTCAAATGAAGTCCACTTTTTTCACAAGGCATGAAATGATGCAAACAAAAAATTATGCTAAATCCTATTCACATCCCGATTCAACAAATAGCTTAAAGATTAAATCCTTTGAAGCAGAAAGTGAAGCACTTGGACCTGCCGGAACTATGAAATCAACAGTAGAAGATATGAGTCGGTGGATGATTATACATTTAAATAACGGCAGGTTTGAAGGAAAGCAGGTGATACCGGAAAAGGCTATCATCGAAACATTGGTGCCTCATGTTATTGCTGATGAAAATGCAAGATGGAAAGAGTTGTCGCATCCATTATATGCATTAGGAAGAAATGTTCAAACTTATAAAGGGTATCAGATAGCAACACATACCGGTTCTATTGATGGATATTATTCAAACATGACTTTATTACCTGCGGATTCTATTGGAATATTCCTGGTTTATAACAGTGACCGTGCAGGAATAATGCGAACCTCTTTTGCTTTTCCTCTTATAGATAGATTACTGAGTTTATCATACACAGATTGGAACAACAGGATATGGCAGGAATATGAGAAGTCAAGATTAGACAACAGGAAAGTAAAAGATTCTGTTTTGGCTACACAAGTAAAAAACACGACTCCGTCACATCCTTTAACAGCTTTTACCGGAACATATACACATCCTGCTTATGGTAGTATACATATTTCAATAGAAGGAAAACAATTAAAATTTATGTTTCGTAAGCAAACAACTTTACTCGGGCATTTTCACTATAATCAATTCATCACAAAAGAAGAAAATGATGTTCCCAACTTCAGGATCAATTTTAATATTAATTCAAAAGGAGAAATCGAAAAACTAACAACAAGGCCTTTTGGTGATCCTGAAGCAGAATTTATAAAGAAGAGTTAGTTTATGATTAAAGAAGAGGTTGTTTCTGTTGGAGATTAAACAATTTTAAGGCATAATTTTTTCTGCTATTATAGTAGATTTTTTCACTTTAAATACTTTTAATTATGGCAGACAATAATCGAAATGATCGCAATCAATCCTACGATTCTCAGGATTGGGATCAAAACAACAGGCGTTTTGAAAATGATGATACCCGTGAAAATTACAGCAGCTATGGAAACAGTGGTAACCAGGGCAATTATGGGCAAACGAGTGGCAGGTATGGCAATAGTGGTTTTGATGATAATTCAGATTATAGATCTGGCAGCAATCGAAACATAAATTACATGCCTGATAATGATGAAAACAGAAGTCAGTATGGCTCTGGTGGCAGTCAATATAGTGCCGGTGGAAACAATCAAAAAAATGAGGGGTCTGGAGGTAGCAGGAATCAACAGAACAGGCAAGGAAGCAGCAGCCGCAACTATGGTCCTTCATATGGATGGGGATATGGCCAGCAAAACCAGGATTGGCAGGACAGTAACTATGGAGGAAACTCACCTAATTATCAAAACAGGGATGATGAATGGAATCGCAGCAACCGGGGATCATCAATGAACCAGGGAAGCAGTTATGGCTCTTCAGGAAATCAATTCAGGGATCATGATGAGTATGGAGGACGTTATCGTAATTCAGGTATGAGCGGAGGCCAGGGATCAAATTATGGGCGTGACAGAAACAGGGGTAATGACAGAGATTGGTGGGATAGAACTAAAGACGAAGTAAGTTCATGGTTTGGTGATGACAGTGCAGATAGACGTCGTGAAATGGATAAAAGAAGAAGTGGTGAACATAAAGGTAAAGGTCCGCGTGGATACCAGCGTTCAACAGATCGTATTCGCGAAGATGTTAGTGACAGACTTGCCGAAGATGATTATGTAGATGCATCTGATATAGATGTTAAGATAGAAGATAACGAGGTGATTTT